>CBFGNP010000204.1:0-7002 GCA_965650095.1 uncultured Pedobacter sp.
ACGCTTCGGGAGTGTTTGCAAACAATTTCACACATAAAATACCCCTAAAGAGTCATTTATGAGAAAAAATTTTCTCCAAAAAAGCTCAAATGGCGGTTTTTTTGGAACATCTTGTAAACAATAGATTTTTAAATTCATAAAAAGCACCTCTGATCCGACATCGACGTAAAATTGCTTAATGCCTTCAAGTGTGACTTCTTCTTGCTTAACCAGAATCTTGATGGGATTACGCATGAACTTTGTTGTGATCTCGAACACTTCCGGCGGCATAGTAGCAGAAAGGAGTATAACTTGAACATCATGTGGCATCGCCTTGAACAATTCGTAAATTTGATCACGAAATCCACGTGAAAGCATTTCATCGGCTTCATCAAGCACTACATATTTCACATTGGTGAAATCTATAGCCTTACGGCCGATAATATCCAGCATGCGGCCCGGTGTAGCGACTACTATTTGTACACCGATCCTAATTTCACGCAGCTGCTGCATAATGTTCGCACCGCCGTAAACGGCAACGACATTAGCACCACTGATGTTTTTTGAGAAATTCTTGATGTCGCTAGTAATCTGCAAGCAGAGCTCTCTTGTTGGGCATAAAATTAATGCCTGAGGCTTATTGCTCTTGAAGTCTATCAATTCTAACAGCGGCAAACCAAATGCGGCTGTTTTTCCTGTTCCTGTTTGGGCCAAACCAACAAAATCGTTATTGCCCTCTAACAGCACAGGAATACTTTGTTCCTGAATAGGTGTTGGATTTTCGAAACCTAAATCCTTTACAGCATTAACAACGTCATCACTTATCCCCAATTTACTAAATGGGTTTATCATGTATTATAATTTATTAAGCCGCAAAGGTAAGTTTAATTTTTGGTTTTTCGTTATTTCGTAACTAAATAAAAATCAGCCAATTAATTACCTAAGCCTGTCGGCCGATCTCAGTAATTGCTCGTCTTTCCTGATCCCACGGATCGCGAGCAGAGAAAAAATGATGGCGAGTAAGGGGAAAAATGTACCGGCTTCAGCCTTCATTCCTGTGGTCCCCCCGGGTAATTGTTGTGTATTTATGCCACAAAGCACACTCAAGGCAATAATTAACAGAATACTGATCAGGATAATCTTTTTTTGCATACTCCGGTTCCGGAATAAAAATATTCCGGCAAAACAAAACAGGACAGCTGCGACATTCAAGGCTAAAGGAACAATAGAAAGTTCCACTTTTACTCCGGTTCCTGAAGGCCCTTTCAGCTGTTCATGCAGCCCTGTAGTGTAAATACTATACGCTGTATCGTTTATATTTTTAGTCACCAATGGAAGAAAGAACACGCAGATAAGTGTTAACGAAGCCAAAAGGAGCCATATGGATTGTACGCGTTGTATCATATCAGTTCAATAATTTTAACAAATATATTAAAAGGCAAATACTAACCAATCCGATATCCGATTAAAAAGATAATTTTGTACCATTGAATATGCAACGGTATTTTATCGAATTGTCGTACGACGGCACCGCTTACCATGGATGGCAAATACAGCCCAATGCGACAACCGTGCAGGAATGTCTGAATAAGGCTTTATCCATTTATTTCAGAGTACCTGTAAGTACGCTTGGCTGCGGACGTACCGATACCGGCGTGCACGCGACTCAGTTTTATGCACACTTCGATCTGCAGCAAGGGTGTCCTGAGGCCATGGAAAATCAGGTTGCCAGCATACCTTCAGATCTTTCAAAGTCGCTGGTAGGAATAAATGCTTTATTGCCTTATCAGATCGCGGTAAAGCGGGTGTTTGAGGTAGACCAGATGGCGCATGCACGTTTCAGTGCTATAGAACGCGCTTATCATTACCACATTCACTTTAATAAAGATCCCTTTAAGTTAGACCGTTCCTGGTTGTATAAAGGAGAACTGGATATGGACGCAATGAATGAAGCAGCAAAGATACTTTTGACGCATACGGACTTTTCTTGCTTTAGCAAGTCAAATACACAGACTTTTACCAATAACTGTAAAATTACAGCTGCCTTTTTCGAAAAACAGAAGGACGGTGGGATACAGTTTACCATCAGGGCCGACAGGTTTCTAAGGAATATGGTGCGTGCCATTGTAGGTACGCTGATCAGAGTTGGTAAAAATGAACTTAACTTAGCAGAGTTTAAGCAAATTATTGAAAGTAGGAACCGCAGTAACGCGGGACAGTCTGTTCCTGCCTGTGGTTTGTATTTAGTAAATGTAATTTACCCCTTTGTAAAATAAAATATGTCTAAAATAACAGGAGATGCGTTTAATGTAAGCTTATTGAAAAGGGTTTTTCAATATGTAAAACCTTACCGCAAAATATTTGTCCTGTCCATTATTTTAACTATTCTGCTGGCTTTGATTGCACCGGCCCGGCCCTTTCTTATTCAGCATACGCTTGATAATTACATCATGAAAGGGCATTACAGTGGTTTACTGGCCATGACTACCCTGATGTTGGTCCTACTGGTGCTGCAGGCCGGTATACAATTCAGCCATACTTTGCTCACCAATACACTGGGCCAATCCGCCATTCGCGACTTAAGGATCAATGTGTTTAACCACATTACCAAACTCCGACTGAAATATTTCGACAATACGCCTATAGGTCAGCTCATCACCCGTACGGTGTCTGATCTGGAAACCATTGCCGAGATCTTTTCTGAAGGCCTCATCGTTATTATAGGTGATATTTTAATGGTGATCGTGATCATCGGGGTAATGGTGTATAAAGACTGGGCGCTTACCCTGGTGGTACTACTGCCCATGCCCTTGCTTATTCTGGCGACCTCGATCTTTCAAAAAGCCATTAAATCTGCTTTCCAGCAAATCCGAACCGAGGTCTCTAACCTTAATACCTATCTGCAGGAGCACATTTCAGGGATTTCCATCATTCAGTATTTTGCAAGGGAAGAGCAAGAATATAAGAAGTTTGTAAAGATCAATGCCCGTTACCGCGATGCCAATATCCGGTCCAACTGGTACTATTCTATTTTCTTCCCCGTTGTAGAGATCATTTCAGCCATGTCATTAGGTTTACTCGTTTGGTATGGCTCAAGGAGTATCCTGGCTAAACCATTAACGGTTACCCCTGGAACCATAGCAGAGTTTATTCTGTACATCAATATGCTCTTCAGGCCGATCCGCGAGCTTGCCGATAAATTCAATACCCTGCAAATGGGAATGGTAGGGGCAGAGCGTGTTTTTAAAGTCCTGGATACTGATGAAATTACAGAAAACAAAGGTTCATTTGTTCCCCTGAAAATGCATGGTGACATATCTTTCGATAAAGTCTGGTTTGCTTATAACGATGAGAACTATGTACTGAAGGACATCTCTTTCCAGGTGCCGGCCGGTAAAACCATTGCCCTTGTTGGTGCCACGGGCGCGGGCAAATCTTCTACGATAAATATCTTAAACCGTTTTTACGAAATTCAGAAAGGTGAGATTAAGGTAGATGGAATTAAGATCCAGGATTATGAACTCAACTACCTGCGCAGTAATATTGCTACTGTTTTACAGGACGTCTTTCTTTTTTCTGATACGATATTTAACAATATTACCCTCAATAATCCCGATATCCAGATGGGGGAAGTGATTGACGCAGCTAGGAAGGTTGGTGCGCACGATTTTATTGAGCGCCTGCCTGGCGGCTATCAGTACAATGTCATGGAAAGAGGGGCAACACTTTCTGCGGGACAGGCGCAGCTCATTTCTTTCATCCGAGCCCTGGTCTATAATCCATCTATTCTAGTGTTAGATGAAGCTACATCATCCGTAGATACAGAAACGGAGCTCCTCATTCAAAAGGCTATTGAGAACCTGATGAAAGGAAGAACTTCGATTGTTATTGCCCACCGGCTATCGACCATACAGAAAGCGGATAAGATCCTGGTGCTTGATAAGGGCGAGATCAAGGAGGCGGGTACCCATCAGCAATTGCTTAAACTGAATGGGTATTACAAAAAGCTTTATGATTTGCAGTTGAGTTCTGGTGGTATTACTACGGCTTAGTCCTTGAATTAATATCGAAACTTACTTTTCTTTACTTAAAAATGCACTCAATATTGTCTAAATCTAAAAGGCATTTTATGATTGCTGTTTCTTAAGAAGAATAAGGCTTTTACTTGCTGTAAGGAAAGTTTCTGGACACCTTTCTCATCATGCGGTCCACCAGTTCATCGGTAGAACTAAAAACGCTATCGTTCATGCTTTTAAAAAACCTCCATAAGAGGTCGCCATTAGACCCATCACTAATTGTCATCGTTAACGCGCCTGAGCCGGTTTTGCTGCCAAAGCCACCAAAAAGTACGGTAGTAACAATAGCGCCAGCCTCGGATCTGGTTTGTTCTGTTTCGAACTTGCCACCAATTACCGCATCAACACCTAATGCTTTCGCAATTTCATCTTTCGTAAATTCGTCCGTCTTTTCGGTCATCCCTGCCTTTTTCAATAAAGTGTTCGTCTTTTCTACATCCTGAAATTCTACAGTATAATTATTTGCCTTGCGGAGCAGAAAAGTATACATACTGGATTGAATGGAAGTCGCCATCTTCCTTTCCTTTTCCTTGTGCGCCTCTGCGTTGAAATTTTTAGGTTGCTTTTTAAATGAAATGCTGGTTTCAAATGGCAATATGGCTACCACTTTGTGGCTTTTTACAGCTTCAGTAAGTTTAGGGCTTTCAAATACCTGCTTGGCATTTTCGTACTGTGCCATAGTCAGTAGGCTGCAGCATAACAGTGCAGCAACGATGAACATTTTTTTCATTGAGGTTTAATTTAGATTTAAAATGTAAGTATAGTGTTTTTCTGATTATTAACCAGGAAAAAATAGTCAGAAATCCCCCCTTTAAATTACAAAAGGACGACTGAATTTAGTCGTCCGCTTCCATTTTTATAAGTTGTTGATTTCCGCTGTAGCCAGCTCGCGTTTCCTTTTCATATGCCTTTGTAACCCCGATCCGCTGTAATGCGGATGTTTACGCAGTTCATTGATGTTGATCCTTAGCTGTTGACCTTTGCGCCATAAAAAGCCTCCGGCAGTTAGCGTATGACCGTTGACCGCCAGGTGGATATTGGTATTGTCAATTTGGGTTGCCCTGGCAGCCGCCACGCAATTCTTGAAAGTCTTAATCCAGCGGCCATCCAGATCATATTGTGATATTCCTGATCTGCTAAGCGTAATTTTAGGGTCAACGGCAATTTTTTTCCGGATCACTTTACTCCATATAAAGCCTCCGTAGGTTAAGCCCCGTCCGTTGATTACGTTACGGATGCCGTTTTTATGGACTTTAACTGCTTTTGCTGCCTCTACCGTATTGATATAGGTGTTCACAAGGTTTCCTTGCAAGTCATACTGCCCAATAATATGCTGTTGCTTGGCGAGGGGCGAATGGCCATACCACCTTTCTTTCAGAATGGGTTTGAGGTCCAGTTCAGGTTCACTGCCACGTCTCCAAAGGTACCCACAGGCTGTGACAACTTTACCGGTATCCCGGGCGGCAATGGAGATGTAACCCTGTGCTGTATTCATTGCTTCTGCAGCAATCCTCGCATTCGAATAAGTTTCCAGCAACTGACCGGTTAAGGAATAGCGGCTGACATTATACGTACCCTTTGCCTTTTTGGTAGCTGTTATTTTTTCACGGCTTTTTTGCTTTGATTCTTCACTGAATTCAGGAAAAAAAGTTCTTCTTCTTCCCGAAGCCATCATCCGTGCTGCTTTGTCTTTTGGGGTGCCCAATAGCAAATTTTCTGCACGCAGATTTAGGTTGTCGCCGTCCCTGGGGAACACCAGAAGCTGTTTGTTTGAGAGGTCAAACTCTTCTACAAAGCAGTAATAAACCAACCGTGCGATACTCAGATAATGTCTTTTATTCGCTGATGACAAAGTAATGCCGGCATATTTAGCCGTATCACCGGTTTGCAAATTCTGGCTTTCAGAAATTATAGTTTTAATGATCATGCATGGCTTGTGCCTTGTTATGCCTTTTTTATCAATGGAGTTTTTCTCCAATCTGCGTACCCTCCCTAGATTTGAAACCTCATACGGCGCATCCAGTTTTGGAATAGGTGCCCATAGCTCGCCTGGGAGCGCATCAGGCGAAAGGTTTTCATATGGATAATTCATATTTGGCGTTTTTTGATGTAAATATATTAGTTTAAATATTTGTCTGGTTAATTTTATTTCGTTTTATTTTTATTCGTATCGTAATGATGCCTAAACAATCTAAACGACATTTGGTTTATTTTTCTTATTCGATATCAGAAATGATACGAAGGCAGCGCCAGAACTGATTTTTTTTGCCCTTTGAAGGAATTTTACCTCGTTGGCAACCAAACAAATGAGTCAAGAAATAGTTTAGGATGTTCTTTCCCAAGCTGTAGATCATTTGTCTTTATCCGGCTTTTTAGCAAAAAAAAACACCTGTCGAATGTTGACTTTTTTTGTCTTTTTTAATGATGCAGGGGAAAGTTTGGTCTCCTCATGGATTTTTGTGGGTAAAACTGGTTTAATTACGGTGCTATTTGATTTTTTTTGTTGTTATTTGTAGAGATCCCGGCTGTAATCGCGCTTATTTTAATGAGACAGGGAGTTTAAACCTTATTGTATGACCAACAAGAAGATATTAAAAGTCGGTTTGGATTCTGCAGCACCATTTCCGATGCACTCAGATTATAACGCTGACAATTTTGAAGGATTTGAGGTCGATTTACTCCAGGCCATGACAGCTCAACTCAATTTAGAAATCCAATATGAAGTTTCCCTATGGTCGACGATCCTGGAAAAGCTATTTAAAGGCGAGTTGGATATTATCTGCTCTGCGGTCACCGTCACCTCCTCCCGTCAGCATATTCTTGAATTTAGTAATCCTTATCTTTATTTCAGGCTATGTGCGGTAGTAGCCAGGGAAGATTCATTAAGCGGTTTACACCATTTTAAAAACAAAACCATAGGCGTAAGGGAAGCTACGGAAGCTGAAAG
>CBFGNP010000205.1:0-6997 GCA_965650095.1 uncultured Pedobacter sp.
ACCGTTCATCAATGGAACAATGGATAACATTTTTGCCGAAGTTCCAAGTTCTAAAATAGGAAATAAATCGGTCAGATAATCACGAAGAACATTCCCGGTAACAGAAATGGTATCTAAGCCCTTACGGATCCTCTCGAGCGTAAATTTAGTCGCTTCAATTGGTGAAAGAATACGGATATCCAAGCCAGTTGTATCATGTTCAGGCAGGTATTTGTTCACTTTCGCAATAATCTCTCTGTCGTGTGCCCTTTTTTCATCCAGCCAGAAAACAGCCGGAGTGTCAGATAAGCGTGCCCTGTTTACAGCCAGTTTAACCCAGTCCTGAATCGGGGCGTCTTTTGTTTGACACATACGGAAAATATCGCCTTTTTCTACCTTCTGATCAAAGAAAACTTTACAGTCAGCATCCGTTACACAGATCGTTCCACTGGCCGAAGCCTGAAAAGTTTTATCATGGGAACCATATTCCTCCGCTTTCTGGGCCATTAAACCAACGTTAGGCACCGAGCCCATTGTAGTGACATCGTATGCTCCATTGGCCTTGCAATCCTCGATGGTAGCCGTATAAACACCTGCATAACAACGATCTGGTATGATAGCTATGGTGTCTTGCGGTTTCCCCTCTTTGTTCCACATTTGTCCTGAGGTACGAATCATTGCCGGCATGGAGGCGTCCACAATTACATCAGATGGAACGTGAAGATTGGTAATTCCTTTATCGGAGTTAACCATCGCTAAAGCAGGACCATTTGAAATGGCCTGTGCAATTGCAGTCTCCACTTCTGCCTGCTTAGGGTGGCCCGCAATTTTAGCGTACACATCACCTAAACCGTTTCTGGTATCCACGTTTAACTCCGCGAAAAGATCCGCGTATTTTGTGAAAACTTCAGCAAAATAAACTTCTACAATTGCACCGAATATAATCGGATCAGAAACTTTCATCATTGTTGCCTTTAAATGCGCAGATAATAAAACACCTGCGGCTTTAGCTTCTGCAATTTCTTTGGCAACAAATTCTTTTAAGGCTGACAAGCTCAATGCGGAACTGTCAATTACCTCGCCGGCCTTTAAAGGTGCCAATCCTTTTAATTCCTTTACTGCACCATCGGTACCAACAAATTCTATTTTAAACTGGCTTGCATCGGCAACGGTTACAGATTTCTCCGAACCATAAAAATCACCTTCGCTCATGCTGGCAACTTTCGTTTTAGAATCTGCAGACCATGCACCCATTGAATGAGGATTATTTTTCGCATAATTTTTAACCGCTTTAGGCGCTCTGCGGTCCGAGTTGCCTTCGCGTAACACAGGGTTAACAGCAGAGCCTAAAACCTTTGCATATTTTGTTTTAATTGCTTTCTCCTCTTCAGTCTGCGCATTATCCGGATAGTTTGGAATGGCGAAACCCTGGGATTGCAATTCCGTAATTGCACCAACCAGCTGCGGAATCGAAGCAGAAATATTGGGCAATTTGATAATATTAGCCTCTGGTGTGGTAGCCAACTGACCAAGCTCTGTCAACGCATCTCCAATTTTTTGTTCTTCCTTTAAAAACTCAGGAAAAGTAGACAAAATCCTTCCGGCTAAAGAGATATCTCTGGTTTCTACATCAATACCAGCTGAGGCAGTAAACGCTTGTACAATCGGTAAAAATGAATAAGTTGCCAGCATCGGCGCTTCATCAGTTTTGGTATAGATAATTTTTGATGTGTTTGACATATTTTTAATAAATACGGGTATATAATAAAGAAAATTAAGCAGCTTGCTTATGATAAACGTGCTTTTGATTAAAATCGCCTAAAGATAGAATAAACAGATGAATTTAATGGCAATAAAGGCTGAACAATTTTACCAAAAAACATATAAACCGAAAAATATTAAACCCAAATCAACAGAAAACTTTAAAAAGATATTTGCCACTAATCACATCATCAAACTTTGCATATATCTAAGAGCAAATAGCCAGATTATGAGCACAAATTGTACAATCTAAATTATAGCTTTGCTTTTGATGAAAACATTTTTTATAGCCTGTTTAACGATGCTTTGTTTTTCGGGCATTGCACAAATCAAACCAGATACTAGCAAAAAACTAAATGAGGTTGTTATCCGTCCTTATTTCTCTGCTCAACCCTTGCTCAGATCAACCGGAACGATTGGTTTAATAGATCAGAAGATTCTAGATCAGCAGCCTTCTGGATCATATGTTTCTGCAATGAATTCCACATCAGGTGTCCGAATGGAAGAGCGATCGCCCGGTAGTTATCGCCTGTCTATCCGTGGGAGCTTGTTGCGCTCACCTTTTGGCGTAAGAAACGTCAAGATCTACATGGATGAGTTTCCACTAACAGACGCCGGTGGAAACACCTATTTTAATGCATTGGACATCACCGCCGCTCAAAGCCTGCAGATTTTAAAAGGGCCGCATGGCAATATCTTCGGTGCCAATTCAGGTGGCGTCATATTGATTCAACCGCAAGGCGCGGTTCCGGATAGTACCACGCTTACCCTGAAGCTTGAAGGCGGCTCATATGGTACTTTCAGGCAAAATTTGGCCTTAAACAAGCAGTTCAAGAAGTACAGCCTAACGGTCACACAAGCTTACCAACATAGTGATGGTTACCGAGACCATAGTGGAATGGACCGTAAATATTTTCAAACCTTCCACAAATGGGATTATACAAAAAATGCGGTCCTAAAAGCAATGGTGTTTTATTCCGATCTCCACTACAATACGCCTGGCGGCTTAACCGCCGCACAATACGAGCAAAATCCTAAGCTGTCCCGACCTGCAGGAGGAGGCATAAAAAGTGCGATCGAACAGAATGCAGGAATCTACAGTAAAACATTATACGGCGGCATTTCACACGACTGGCGGATCAATGACCACTTTAAGCATGTAACAGCTGTCTTTTCATCCTATACGGACTTTAAGAATCCTTTTATTACCAATTACGAAAAGCGTAAAGAGTTTACACTGGGTTTAAGATCTTACCTTGAGTATGAAAACCAACAACGTGACCTGAACTGGAAATTTGACCTGGGCGCTGAAAGCATGCAGACCACTACGAAATTCGACAATTATGCTAACGATTCAGGCATTCCGGCTGCACTTATGGTTTCTGATCAGTTAGAGGCGGCCTCTAATTTTGCATTTGCACATTTGAGCACGGATATATTCCATAAATGGCTATTTGAGCTTTCGGCAAGTGCTAATCTGTACAAATATAGTTATGAAAGCATCTTTCCGGTAGTCATTCCTAAAAAATCAAATAGTTTTGATGT
The DNA here is from genome assembly GCA_965650095.1 of uncultured Pedobacter sp. Classification (GTDB taxonomy): domain Bacteria; phylum Bacteroidota; class Bacteroidia; order Sphingobacteriales; family Sphingobacteriaceae; genus Pedobacter. Next base: position 3,286 of record CBFGNP010000205.1, read on the forward strand.
ACAATTAATGCCCAGAGCTGCCCTATCCTATCTTGTAAACGCGAACTTAGCTTTAAGAGCTTCCCTTAGTAAGGGTTATTCTCCGCCCACTCTCCCTGAAGTCAGGGCATCTGATAATGTGATCAACGTTGACCTGCAACCGGAATATGGCTGGAACTATGAAACCGGCCTGAAGTATCAAACCCCAAACAACAGGTTATTTATTGACCTTACCGGATTTTACTATAACCTTAAACATGCAATCGTTAGGCGATTAGATGAAAATGACGCGGAGTACTTTGTCAATGCGGGAGGCACTAAACAGTGGGGACTAGAGAGCACGCTTGCTTTTTGGGTCATTCCGGCTAATCGATCAAGATTCATAAGGGGGGTACAATTGCGCAATGCTTATACCCTGAGCCGGTTTAAATTTGAGCATTACCTGGATAAAACAGCTGATTACTCTGGAAACGATCTTACTGGCGTACCTAAAACAATACTGGTGAGCAGTGCTAATGTTCAGCTGCCAAATGAGCTCTATATTTTCCTGCAACACAACTTTACCTCACAAATCCCGCTAAACGACGCCAATACGGCATATGCGAAAAAATACCACCTCCTACAAACTAAAATTGGCTGGAAAAATTTGCGCATTGCTCATATTCCTGTAGAAATTTTCATCGGGGCCGACAATATATTAAACGAAAAATACAGCCTCGGCAATGACCTTAACGCGATGGGTGGCCGCTACTTTAATGCTGCAGCAACAAGAAACTTTTATGGGGGCCTGGCCCTGCAGTTGAATCAAAAATAACCGCTGCTGATCGTAAAAAGCTGATGGATAGTTTAGGCTACCCATCAGTATACTAGTATTACGTTGTTGGTTCAGATAAGTTCTCTTCTTCTTTATGGGACAGTTCTACCGTGTTGACCACGATTTCTGTAATATAGCGCTGCTCTCCTTTCTTATCGGTATAGTTTTGTGTGTTCAGCTTTCCCTCAATGCTAAAACGCATGCCTTTTTTAACTACCTTTTCAACCAGATCTACCTTCTTATCCCAAAAGATCAGATTAAACCACTGCGTTTGGTTAACTGGTTCTCCGGAACTGCTCTTATAAAATTCATTAACGGCAATACTGACCCGCGCCATTCTTTTTTCATTTGCAAAATTGATGACAACTGGATCCGAACCTGCAAGGCCTGTTAAGCGAACACTGTTTTTTACATTCTCCATAAATTTGAATATTAGTTTTGATTTATTCATCAATAGCAGTTACCATAACTGCAACAAGAACAAATGTGAGCAACACTGGCACAATAAGCCGGTGCTATGCGGATATACCCGTTTATATCCGTATAACACCTAAGATTACCATTCGACAATAGGTGACCAAAAGAAATTTATTTAACCAATTGTATTTGACGTTTGTATAACTTGGTTCTAAAATAGCTAATTGAAGACTTAGCCATTTTGAATCAACCCTTAAAACAGACCGGATGAAACCTTTATGTATGGATTGCGGCAATCCCTTATATGGCAGAGTTGATAAAAAATTTTGTGATGATCAATGCAGGAGTCATTACAACAATAAGATCAGAACGGGAAGCAATGACATGATCAGATCTGTCAATCAAATCCTGAAAAGGAACCGCGATATACTGCAGAAACTCAATTGCGATGGCACAACCAGAATAAGTGGGCCAAAATTAACCGCGGCCGGATTCGATCTGCATTATCATACACACACTTATCAAACCCAAAAGGGGGATTGCTATATTTTCTGCTATGAGTATGGGTACCTGAAGTTAAGTCAGGACCAATTTCAGCTCGTTAAAAAACATTAAATAATATACGATGTACTAGTTTTTCTGGCACAGCGACATTAAGAATCGTATTATTTGTTACCTTAGCCTCAAATGATGAACTATGTCTAAGATCTTATCCCATTTTTTAACTGCGGCCTTTCTGGTCTTGTTTTTTGTTAACCCGGCAGCTGCAAAGAAAAAAAGAATCCTTGTTTTTTCTAAAACTTCGGGTTTTCACCATTCTTCTATTAAGGTGGGCGTTGCCGCTATTCAAAAGTTGGGCTCCGCAAATAGATTTGAAGTAGATACCACTATAGATGCCGGAAAATTCACGGCAAAGAACCTTAAACAATATGCTGCCGTTGTCTTTCTGAACACGACAGGTGATGTATTAAATAATGAGCAGCAAACTGCCTTTGAGCAGTATATTAAAGGTGGTGGAGGATATGTTGGCGTACATGCGGCTACGGATACCGAATACGAATGGCCATGGTACGGTAAGCTTGCCGGAGCCTATTTTATAAACCACCCCCATCAGCAGGTTGCTACGTTAAATGTGGTAAACCGCACCAGTCTTGCTACTAAACATCTGCCAGAGATCTGGAAACGGAAAGATGAATGGTATAATTTCAAGGAGATCAGCAAAGATATCAAGGTGCTAATCACTATTGACGAAACCAGTTATGAAGGCGGCAAAAATGCGCCGCTTCATCCAATGGCATGGTACCATAATTTTGATGGCGGCCGTTCATTTTACACGGAACTGGGGCATGTTGAAGAATCCTATTCCGATCCACTTTATCTACAACATCTACTTGCCGGCATACAGTACGCGATGGGCTTGAAGAGCATGGAGTAAGCACATTATCTGACACGCTTTCCTCTTTTAAGAATGGGTTTTGAAGGGTATTTACGATGCCTTAAATTGTTGAACACAAGCGCCACCGCAAACAAGATCAGTACACCGGATAAGACAGGAGATAAGACATAGAAATAGCCCAGCTCTTTTATTCTATCAGCACCAGTAACGGCAATTAATGCGGTAGCACCGCCCGGGGGATGTAAAGTTTTGGTGATCTGCATAGCTACAATAGATAGGGATACTGCCAGCGCACAGGCAAACCAGAGTTCTCCGGAAAAGAGTTTAAAAACGCTAACGCCAATAATCGCACAGATTACATGGCCACCGATCAGGTTGCGGGGCTGGGCAAGCGGACTATTAATAAGGCCGTATACAAGAACAGATGAAGCCCCAAAGGAACCTATAAGAAATAGATTGTCACTGGCTACCAGATATCTACTGTTTAGCAACCCGATTAAACCAATTCCAACAAACGAACCAATAAAAGTTAGTAAATGTTCCTTCGCATCAATTAATGTTTCGCGGTATAAGATGTATCGCGCTTTGCGATATTGTTTTCTAATGATTCTTCTCGGCATGCCCTTTTAAATTGGCCGCAAAAGTAAGACAATATCTAGTCATTTACTAGTCATTATATAATAGTTATCATTTGCTGGAAGACAACGCATGCCTATCCATCTCGTACTAATTTCTAACTTAAACTTTCTTTCTTATTTGGAATAATCATTTCAAAAAAACTATCTTTATTACGCAGTTCTATCAGATGCGTAGTGCATACAAAGAACTATTTGAACAAAAGTTTAAAAAGAAAAATTCTAAACCATGAAAATAGTAAAAACCATCCTTTGCGTATTATTCGGCCTAATGTTTCTTAATGCCGGCCTTGACAAATTTTTTCATTACATGCCGGTTCCTGAAATGCCTGCAGATATGATGAAGATCTTCCAGGCTTTTGTTGCCATCAAATGGTTAATGCCTTTGGTTGCCTGTATCGAAATAACAGGGGGCTTGCTTTTCATATTCCCTAAAACGAGGGCCTTAGGTGCCATTGTAATTCTGCCAAT
>CBFGNP010000206.1:0-6947 GCA_965650095.1 uncultured Pedobacter sp.
TAAACAGCAATCAATCCCTTTTAGGGTACCACAAATTATGATAGACAGACTACATTATATTTCGCAGGCTCCTGTTGGCAGCAGTCATCTGGACGCCATTGAAAACGTATTACTTGCCGGAGGTCAATGGATACAGTTAAGGGTTAAAAACCAAACCGAAGAAGAAGTACTGCCATTGGCCATTAAGGCGGCAGCTTTGTGTAAACGATATGGTGCGAAGCTGATTATCAATGACTATCCGAGGCTGGCCTTAAAAGCTGGTGCTGATGGGGTACATTTAGGATTGGATGACATGCCCATCGCTGAAGCAAGAGCTCTTGTAGGTCAAGGAATGATTATTGGAGGAACAGCAAATACATTGGAACATATGCAATTAAGGGCCAAAGAAGGTGCAGATTACATCGGACTGGGGCCCTATCGCTTTACCACGACAAAACAAAATTTAAGTCCGATAATTGGTTTAAAGGGTTATATAGATTTAATGCAAGAATCTAAACTAGCCGGCATCCGTCTGCCAGTCATCGCCATTGGTGGCATTAAAACAGCTGATATCCCTTTGCTGATCCAGACCGGCATACATGGCGTAGCGGTTTCCGGTGCGTTGAGCAGCCAGACTGATACGGCCAGTGCACTGAATCAGATACAGCAACATTTTCAAACCGCTGATTTAATTTACAAAGGCTTCGAACAATTAAATTATAAAAAATAAGCATATGTTAAAAATAGCAGACAGCCTATTTAATTCCCGCCTGTTTACAGGCACAGGGAAATTCAGCTCAGCTCAAAAAATGGAGCAGGCCTTGTTGGCTTCAGGGACTGAACTGGTTACCGTAGCGCTTAAGAGAGTAGACTTGCACACGGAAGAGGATGACATTTTAAGGCATTTGAAATATCCACATATTAACCTCCTTCCCAATACTTCTGGCGTACGAAATGCGAAAGAAGCGGTTTTTGCCGCGCAGATGGCCAGAGAGGCCCTGGAAACCAACTGGATAAAGCTGGAGATCCATCCCGATCCGAAGTACCTGATGCCGGATCCCATAGAGACTTTAAAAGCTACCGAAGAACTGGCCAGACTGGGATTTATTGTATTGCCGTATATCCATGCAGATCCGGTTCTGTGCAAACGGCTGGAGGATGCAGGGACGGCAGCAGTCATGCCATTAGGATCGCCGATAGGCAGCAACAAGGGGTTGAGGACTATTGACTTTCTGGAAATTATCATCAGTCAGAGTAAGGTGCCAGTAATTGTTGATGCAGGGATTGGTGCACCTTCCGATGCAGCCAAAGCCATGGAAATCGGCGCCGATGCAGTGCTGGTCAATACCGCCATAGCGGTTTCAAGTGATCCGGTGCTGATGGCGGAGGCCTTTAAAATTGCCGTTCAGGCAGGAAGAATGGCATTCAAAGCAAAATTAGCTGGAATCAGCACACAGGCTATGGCAAGTAGTCCGCTTACCTCCTTTTTAGATGAGTAATGATGGGTAGTTTTAACGAAATTTTTGAACAGTGCAGCTGGGATGAAACCAGTAAAAGCATTTACAGCAAAACCAGTGCAGATGTACAGCGTGCTTTACTGGCGGACAAACGAACGCTGGAAGATTTTAAAGCACTCATCTCTCCTGCCGCAGCCCCTTACCTGGAACAAATGGCGCAGATCAGTCAGCAGTTGACCATGAAACGCTTTGGCCGCGTCGTTCAGCTCTACGTTCCCTTGTACCTTTCTAACGAATGTAATAACATTTGCACCTACTGCGGTTTTAGCTACGACAATAAGGTCAGGCGGAAAACCCTCTCTCCTATGGAAATTATGCAGGAGGTTGCAGTGATCAAGGAGATGGGCTTTGATCATGTATTACTGGTAACAGGCGAAGCCAACCAATCCGTACATACCGCATACTTCAAAAAAGTATTGGAATTGATCAGACCACATTTTGCACATATATCTATGGAAGTACAACCATTAGATGATGAGGATTATGAGGCCTTGAGGCCTTACGGCCTGAATACTGTATTGGTGTATCAGGAAACCTATCATCACGAGGATTATAGGAAACATCACCCGAAGGGCAAAAAATCAAATTTCCAATACCGGCTGGAAACGCCGGACAGACTTGGCCGGGCAGGTATACACAAAATGGGATTAGGGGTATTGATTGGCCTGGAAGACTGGCGTACAGACTCATTTTACACCGCTATGCATTTAGATTACCTGGAAAAAACCTACTGGCAGAGTAAATACAGCATTTCATTTCCGCGGTTAAGACCATTTAGTGGCGGCCTGGAGCCAAAAGTAGCGATGAGCGACAGAGAACTGGTGCAGTTGATCTGCGCCTATCGGCTGTTTAATGAAGAAGTAGAACTATCCATCTCTACCAGGGAATCTTCTACATTCAGAGACAACATCATTAAACTCGGGATTACTGCGATGAGTGCGGGCTCCAAAACTAACCCTGGCGGATATGCCGTAGAACCGCAGTCGCTCGAGCAATTTGAGATTTCGGATGAGCGCAGTGCCGACGAAATCGCTCAAATGATTAGCAGACAGGGATATGAAGCAGTATGGAAGGATTGGGACCGCAGTTTATGAAACGATACGACAGACAGATCATCTTACCTGAAATTGGTATAGCTGGTCAGCAGAAATTACAGGAAGCAAGCATTTTAGTCATTGGTGCAGGTGGTTTGGGCTGCCCCCTGCTGATGTACCTTGCAGGTGCAGGCGCAGGTCATATCGGCCTTATAGATCATGATGTGGTTGATGAAAGTAACCTTCATCGCCAGGTGCTCTATCATATGGCCGATATCGGAAAATATAAAGCTGATGTTGCCGCCGCAAGGCTCGAGCTATTTAATCCGGAGGTCAGGTTCAGTTCCTATTCATTCCGGTTAACCAGTCAGAATGCAGCAGCGATGATTTCCCAATATGATCTGGTCATTGATGGTTCTGATAACTTCCCCACCCGCTACCTGGTGAATGACACTTGTGTAGCCTTAAATAAGCCATTGGTATTTGGTTCTATATTTCAATTTGAAGGACAAGTGTCTGTTTTTAATTATGATGGCGGACCGGATTACCGTTCCATTTATCCCGCCCCCCCTTTGCCGGATGAAGTTCCCAATTGTGCTGAAAGTGGCGTGATTGGTCCTTTACCAGGAATAATAGGAAGTCTGATGGCCAATGAAGCCATTAAAGTCATTTGTGGCTTTGGCGAGGTACTATCCGGACGACTCCTTATTTTTAATGCTTTAGACAATACCAGCCGGCTTTTTAATTTTGGTTGTGCCGGCCAAAAGAAAATAAGGAAAACGGAAAAGGTAGAGGAACTCAGCCTTGATGCCCTGGAGCAATGGAAAGCTGAAGGCATCCCATACCAGCTGATCGATGTGAGAGAAGCAGACGAGTATGAAGAATATAATATCGGAGGCATAAATATCCCTTTGTATAGATTAAACAGCCATCTGGATGAATTAGCCAGGCATCAAAAGATTGTATTTTGCTGCTTAGCCGGAAAAAGAAGCAGGATTGCCATACAATTGTTGAAAACACAATCGAAAGCTGAACTCTTCTCCTTAATTATGCCTGCAAAATCAAATATATCCTGATTAGGCCCAAAACAAAGATAAATGAGCAACATTTCCCCGGTCATGAAAAGACTTTTAAAAAAATAAATATTTTTTACCAGATTATTTATTTTCCTATATAGACTTGCAGTATTTTAACTTTTGAACAATAACAATTAAAACAACCCTATTAGTTTTTATGGAGACAAATGCTCAAAACAAAGAATTACTGCCTAAAAAGTACAAAATTCAGGAATGTATCGAAAATTTAAAAAGGAACGAGTACCGGATTATTATTAGAGCGATCCCCGGCATTATCGGTAAAGGTGCAACCACCTTCTACAACTACCGGGACATCCTGATAGATGACAAGGAAGATATTCCTTTTAAAATTGTCAGGAAGCTTGAAATCCTATTTGGACTGGAGAGTGGCGGCTTGGAAACGAAAAAAACGCGGGGCGAACATTACTCACAAATTATTGAACAACATAGAAAACGGTAATAGAATGCTACCTTTGTAAAATGATAGCAATAGGACAATACAACGACCTGAGAATTATAAAAAAAACAGAAGAAGGTCTGATTTTAACAGAGGGCGAGAGAGAGGTACTCTTGCCCTATGTTGATGTTCCTCAGAACACCGAAATAGGTGATAACCTGAATGTATTTGTTTTTATGCAAAAAGACGGCCGGCTGCAAGCCACTACGAAGAGACCATTGGCCTGTGTGGGCGACTTTGCTTACCTGACAGTAGTGGATGAAGCTGAGGATGGCAGTGCATTTATGGATATTGGCCTGGGCAAAGACATCTACGTCCCTAAACGGGAACAAAAACGCCCTATGTTTAAAGGTGATAAACATGTCGTTTATGTGTTTCTGGATGAAAGCAATGACCGGATGCTGGCCTCCTCCAAACTCGTAAATTTTGTGGAAGAGGAAGATATTGACCTGGAAGAAGGCGATGAGGTCAGTTTATTGATCGTTGACCGTTCTGATCTTGGTTATAATGCCATAATAGATAATAAATATATTGGCCTCTTGTATACCAATGAGTTGTTCGATGAACTGAATCCGGGCGAAACCCGCAAGGGCTGGATCAAAAAGATCCGTGTAGAAGGAAAAATAGACCTGAGTTTACAACCCATGGGTTATGGCCATATTCTGGAAACCAAAGAGGTCCTGCTTGCGGATCTGAAGGATAGCGGAGGCGTCATTTCACTTGGAGACAAAAGCTCCCCCGATGACATTTATCACCGTTTCAAAATCAGTAAAAGTGCATTTAAGAAAGCAATTGGAGGACTGTATAAAGACAGGCAGATCACCATTTCTGATTATGAGATCAGGCTTTTCAAAGGGTAAAATTAGCCGTTCTATTCTGAGGCTGGAATCTTTTGTCCTGAAAAAGGACAAAATTTCCTAGGCCTCTTCACAGAAGGCAAATTTTACTTTCAAGCAGGGTGGATAAGCAAGATGCCGACAGGATGGTGCTTTATCATTGTTAGATTTTTTAGCTCTTTAGCGTTGTAGTCGGGATAGCATGCTGACAGGGCAAAAAATACACTCTCAGCAAATTCTACGAACACTTATACCATTCGATCCACATTCTATTGCCACCATACTTTTGATACCATGCTATTGATATCATCCTATTGGTATCATCCTATTGCCACCATGCTGTTGCCTTCATGCTGTTGCCTTCATGCTATTGATACCATGCTATTGATACCATGCTATTGACACAAAATTGATCCCATGCTATTGATATCATCCTATTGCCAACATGCTGTTGCCTTCATGCTATTGATACCATGCTGTTACCGCCATGCTATTGACACAAAATATACCTTCTACGAAAAGGCCTTGGAAATTTTGTCCTTCTTCAGGACAAAAGATTCCAGCCTTAGAGTAGAACGGTTTATTTTGACCCCTTTAAAAATTGAACCCAACAGATAAATACAGCATGCTCGTTTCCTTGGAAGCGCCAACACTGGCCTGAAGCAGAAGCACTTCACCCGGCATGACATATAAGCCACCGCCATAGCCCTGATGCCATCTGCCGGAATGTTCACCTTTTTCCCATACTCTGCCCACATCAGTAAAACCAAGCATGCCGACGGTTCCCGGCACAAGGTAAGAGGTAAAATTGAAGAGCTTAAGTCGCAGGTCAAGGTTATTGTAAAACATACTGGTACCGGTAAAGCGCTTGCTGTTAAAACCACGCAGACTATGAACCCCGCCAAGTTGCATGCGCTGGAAAAACGTTGGATTACCTACCGTTGTACCTGCGCCAATGCGGTTGGCAATGACAAGGCCGGATTGACCTGGGTTAAGATAGAACCGGAATTCTGTACTCACAGATCCATAACGGTCACTGCTCTTATCAAGACGGTGTTGCGCGATAAAAGATGTTTTCCAGTAAAATCCTTTTTTGGGCAATGAAATGTTATCTCTGCTGTCGTAAATCAAACCAGCTGTCAGACCACCGTACACTTTATCTGAAAAAATCTCCTGCCCGGGATTTGCTGCATCATAGGCCTTAAAGAACCGGTCTTCATTTCCCGAAGCTGTACTGGTATAATAAGAAAACAGGAAACCAGCATCAACCTTTAAATATTTCGTAATTCCCCTGGCTAGTTTGATGTCTGCATTGAGGTAATTATAACGGTTCCTGTAATAAGATATCCCATCCTCACGATCATCTTCCTCTTCGCTGTCGTCATGATCAAAATCTACATTCTCTGTATTATTGCCTAGTCCGAAGAAATTACTCAGGTTATTTGGACCAAGCAGATTGGCGTGTATAGTGAGGTCATTATTACCGATGGCCTTTTTAAAGTCAGCTAGATAATCGAGGATGAATGACTTTCTACCACTATTGTAATTAGCCCAGAACTCATGTTTCCGCGCATACGGACTCTTCCTGAAACCTTGTTTTTCAATCACATACCCTAAACCAATCTGGATACCCTGATCAATATTGTAGCCTCCATTAAAAAGTACCCCTGAACGGTCGTAAAGAAAGCTGTTTTTATCGAACCGGTTAACCAGCGTATCATTCGACAACCTGAATTTCGCCGCGGATCTATCCGGAAACTGGTCGTATTCATCTGACTGGTCATAAATGAAAGGTTTATTGCTTACCTCTTCGGCGATCTTGTATTGGTTGGCGGCCTCCGATCCGATTAAACGTACACGGATGCCCGGCGAGGTATTACCTGTAACCTCAAAAACATCTTCAGCTCCTATGCCGAACAACCTGACCTCCTTTGTTATTCCTTGAGTAAAAGTTCTTCTGTAAACGAGGCGCCCCTCTTTTCCCTCTTTGTTGATGTTATGGATCACAACTTCCAGGTTTCCGTTCTCCCTGTTTCTGACTTTCAGAA
>CBFGNP010000207.1:0-6932 GCA_965650095.1 uncultured Pedobacter sp.
ATTGTGGATTCGATGTTCAGCCAGCACGCCAAATGGCTGAAGGTAACCCGGGAACTTCCGTGGCGAAGAGATATCGCCTCACTAAATTACCTTCTGGCCTCGCATGTATGGCAGCAGGACCACAACGGCTTTACCCACCAGGACCCCGGATTTTTGGACCATGTGGCCAGTAAGAAAGCAGACGTAGTCAGACTTTATCTTCCACCTGATGCAAACTGCCTGCTGAGTGTAATGCACCATTGCCTTGGCAGCAAAAACTACGTAAATGTCGTTGTTGCGGGCAAGCATCCCCTGCCCCAGTGGCTGGGAATAAAGGAGGCAGAAATACATTGTGCACAAGGCATTGGTATATGGCAGTGGGCCAGCAATGATCAGCAATCAGGCCCCGATATTGTAATGGCGAGTTGCGGGGATACGGTAACACTGGAGCTGCTTGCAGCAGTATCCATTCTTAGAAAACACTTTCCGGAATTGAAGGTCCGAGTGGTAAATGTAGTAGATTTGATGAAAATGCAGTCTGAGCTTGAGCATCCGCACGGACTTAGCGATGCTGACTATGATTCCATATTTACCTTAGATAAACACATTATATTCAACTTTCACGGTTATCCATGGCTGGTACACCGCCTGAGTTACAAAAGGGCAAACAGGAACCTACACGTTAGGGGCTACATTGAAGAGGGTACCATAACAACCCCCTTTGATCTCAGGGTACAGAACAAGATTGACCGCTTCCATCTGGTCATCGAGGTAATTGACAGGTTGGAAAATCTCGGAAGCAAAGGCGATTACCTCAAGCAACAGCTTCAGGATAAACTCCTTGAGCATAAGCATTACGTCCAAAGATACGGAAAAGATATGCCCGAAATCGCTGGTTGGCTTTGGGGTGAATAGCACTTATAAAAAAGCGGCAGGCAGTTGTAGAAATCATCAACTGTCTGCCGTTGTTATTATGAATAATCCCTATCAGGTTTTCAAAGAATATTTTAAGCTGCAGAAAGAAAAGGTTGATTTTAATTTTATCACGCTTCTTTTTCAATATAACCCGGAGGAAATACCAATAAGGGTGTGGTGGTATATCTGGCAAAACGTTTGGTTCTGCTTCCGCTGAATATTTTATCGAGTAGATTATGCTTCCTATGAAACATCGAGACAATGTCAATATCTTCCTGTTCGGCTATCCATTCGAGCCCCTGATCGATATTGCTGTTCCAGACCGGTTCATAGCAGATTTTATTGTAACCTGTAAGTATTCTTATCTGGTCGATAAAATCCTCACCGATAGATTGTATACCAGTGTTGAGGTCCTTTCTCATTTCAATGATATGCAGCACGCAGACTTCAGCTTTAAACCATAATGCAAGCTTACAGAGGTATTCCAATGGCTTTATATCTTGCGGCGTGAGTGAGCCGGCATAGACTATTTTCTTTATCCCGTGGTATCGGGCACCGAAAGGAATAAGAAGCACGGGGCGATCACCTTTTTCTATGATGGCCATACTGTTACTGCCCAAGATGAAGTTCACAAGTCCGCCCGCTCCAGACAGCCCCATTAAGATAAGGTCAGTATCAATCTGTCCGGAAATCTGCTTTATGACAGAAATTACCGGGCCTTCAGCGCAACGGTAATCTATCGTAGGACAGCTGCCCGGGTCATCTGAGCAGGAGTCATCGAGTAGTTTTTTGACCATGAGGTCGAGTTCACCTCCGATATTCCCTTCAAGATCAGCAGTATCTATAACCGGCCATAAACCGTTTTCAGAAACAGGTACGGGAAGGACAAAAGCATTGACGATAGTTACCCGTGCATCTAACACCTTCGCCATGGAAATGGCATATTTTGCCGCATTTTCAGCGGGAGCCGAAAAATCGGTCGGAACAAGGATTTTTTTCATTTTTTCTTATTGTTTTAGCTTCGGTGAAAACCGCATTTAAGTTCAGCTGCGATGGTTAAGTTATTTTCCATTGCTTGATTGACTATCTTGCAGGGCTTTTCCAAAGTTAATACCTGAAGAGCATGCAGGAAGATGATCCGGATTGGTCAAAACAATGATTTAAGACATCCAGGAAAGAAAAAATAAGCGCTGATCCCTTTATCACACAGATTACTTTTTTAGGAAGACGAGAAAATTAAAAATATTGTTGCCAGAGCCATTAGAGGTGATTTTGATCAGTACTCCCCCTGATTGTGCTCATTGGGCGGGCATCCCCGCCAGGATATCTTTATGAATATGGTTATAGCCTGTATAGAGAGATGAATAAACCAAAAAAGAGTAAAAACCTGATAACTTCTTTTAAGCATTCGATTGCGGACTTTTTTGAGGCTACCGGCCAGCTCTCTGCTTTTATCGGCAAGTTCTTCCGCGTAGGCTTCCGTCCGCGTTATGAGCATAAGGAGCTGCTCAACCAGTGTTATCTCATTGGCTACAACATTCCGGTGAGTACTTTTATCGAGCGGGGAAGGCCGGCATCGGTCATTATCGAGCTTTCCCGCTCCTGGAATGCAGACATGATTGTTTTGGGTACCCACGGCAGAAAAGGGCTTTCTCATCTTTTGATGGGAAGCGTAGCAGAAGAGGTGACGCGGAATTCGAACAAACCACTCGTCATCATTCCCATATCTGAAAAACGATGATCGAAATCCAAAAGGAAGGGGTTCTGCTCTACCCTACAGATAAGCCCTTTGAATCCAGGGCGGTACTTAACCCTGCAGTTCTTCAGGAAGGAGAAAACATCGTGATGCTGTACCGGGCCGTTAATGCATCCGGCATCTCAACGATTGGCAAATGTATATTTAAAGGCCCGCTTGAAATCATCCAAAGAGATAAAACACCACTTCTAATTCCTTTAGGCGAAGAAGAAAGTGCGGGAATAGAGGATCCCAGGCTGGTAAAAATTGATGGCACATATCTTTTAAGTTATACCGCTTTTGACGGAATGAATGCACTTGGTGCAGTTGCGGTATCTTCAGACCTGGAGACTTTTGAGCGTTATGGCGTTATTGTCCCCAAAATTGTTTTTCCAGCGTTCAGAATGCTTGCGGAACAATCAGGGGTATTGAATCCAAAATATGCCAGGTATGCTCATGACAAGACCCTTGCCAAGGACAACAAGCCTCTTCTGGTCTGGGATAAAGACCTGGTTTTCTTTCCAAGAAGGATAAATGGCAAACTATATCTCATGCATCGGATAAAACCGGATATACAGCTGGCCAGTGGGGATAATCTGTCGGATTTTGATAAGCCTTTTTGGGAAGATAACCTGAAACACTTTCAAACGCATATCCTGCTGCGTCCGAAGTTCGCTCACGAGGTAAGTTATATTGGTGGCGGATGCCCACCGATCGAGACCGAATGGGGCTGGCTGGTGATCTATCATGGGGTATGTGATACGCCCGATGGCTATCGATATAGCGCCTGCGCTGCACTGCTCGAGCTTGACAACCCCGAGCGGGAAATCTCCCGTCTGCCCTATCCGCTGTTTTATCCTGAAAAGAACTGGGAACGTGATGGCGAGGTCAACGATGTCTGTTTCCCTTCAGGCGCAGCGGTATTTTCGGGAAGACTCTACATTTATTACGGGGCTGCAGACTCCTGCATCGCCTGTGCCTCGATTGACCTCAAAGGTCTTTGCGTGGAGCTCAGGCGTTTCCGTGATCTATAAAGGAGTATGATGATTGTCATCTTGAGCCTCTGGATAAAAATCCTATCGTGTGGACACACATCTTTGTTAAGATAGATTTGTGTTTGTAACCTCTTTTCCTAAAGCGATCGTCATGCTGACCTGTAGCGCAGCGGAAAGCTACGCAGTAAATTTATTTCAGCATCTTTCCTGCTATTAAAAGATCGTGCTATAAAGATTGCTTCGTCTGCTGAAAAAGCCTTCTCGCAAAGACGATACCTCGCAACCTATCACTGCAAAAAAACTCTGTCATCCCTGATCAGCCGACAAGAAAGCATTTGCCGGTAATTGATTAAAATTCCCGGAAAGTTTAATTATGCAACTTTTCGTCTAACCTTGCGGGATAGAGGCTAGTAGCGAAACCCTGGGGAAAGATCATTAGGGGTAGCCTGGTTCTGGAAATCATTCTCAAGGTTTTATCTCCTCCGAAGAGCTCTCCTATCATACTGTGCTTTTTATGTACCATTGCCAGCATATCTGCTTCACTGTTTTTTTCCAAAACCTCCAGCGCCTCCTCAAGGGTATCCTTTTGTTTGTGCCTGTAAAAAATCTTAGGGTAATCAATTGTCTGGGCTACCTTGTCCAGAAATTTTTTCTCTTTCTGCAAAAACTTTCGTCCCTTCTCAGCGGATAGCCTGTTATGAAAAATAAGCAGATCTGAATGATAAGCAGATGCAATTTCAGCTAAAAAATTGAGCGCTGTGATTTCACTATCCCCAAAGTCAGTAGCGAAAACAATCTGCCGGAGTGGTACAGGGGGAAAGTCCATGGGAACAAGCAGCACAGGCACACTGGCCCATTTGATCAGCTTACGGATCGTACTTCCGGGCAAAGTTCCCAAATATCTTTCCTCAGGCTTGATGCCCATAACAATCATACCCATATCCTTCTGGTTGAAAAAGGATTTTATCCCGGCCGCAGGAACACCGATTGTTGAGAAAACCTCGATGGACGGCTTAAAGCCATCAGCGCACAACTGGTTTGCCTCCAGGTTAAGTTTTGCCGCGAGTGCAGACAATCTCCCCAATGAATCCTTTTCGGCAAGGTCATATAAGCTGTCCTGCGAAATCATAGTCCCGTCTGCTACCATTGGTAAAGCGACGGAGTAGATGTGTACTATGGCCAGGTTCATTCCGCATGAGCAGCCCATCCGTAGGGCATAATCTGCAGCAGAAGCTGCTGCCCTGGAAAAATCTGTCGCAATCAATATTTTACACCTCATAACCAGATCTATTTTGAAGATATAAATCTGATAAAACCAAGGCTGGAAGCAGGTGAGGGAAATCAGCGGTACCGATGATACTGAAAATAAATCAACAAAAGTCAATGGACAGGATTATTACCGGAGATGACCATTATCATCAATAAATCAAATTTCGCCCCCTAGCTTAGCAAGATGAAAACAATACTGGTCATGACCGATTTTTCCAGGGCCGCTAAAAATGCAGCTCAAACCGCTCTAGGCATTGCTGAACATTTCGGGGCTGAGCTCCTGCTGCTGCACAGCTATCACCTGCCCCAGATTATTCTCGCTGAACCTTTAAAAATGGACTATAAGGAAATGGAGGAGAAGGCTAAAATTTCGCTTGAAAAAGAAAAGGAAAGGCTTTTAAAACAAATGAAAACTCGTCAACAGTACATCAGAATTCACACAATAAATACCATAGGCCCGATATCTGAGGTACTTTACGACATTCAGCAGGGCGAAAAACTAATACTGGCGGTGATGGGCAGGCATAAAAGGCATAAAAGTAATTTTCTTTTTGCAAACCATATCCATATTGCCATGCGAAACAGCGATTGCCCGCTGCTTATATTATCTTCCAGTGAATTCCTTCCAGATAAGTGCAGGATAAACTTCGCTTCCGACCTCAATGAAAAGGACATCGCTCTGCTTGAATCCATTGAGAAGATCCGCAAGGCGTTCAAGGCCAGCCTTTCACTCAGTTACGTAATGGAAAGCCGCGGGCTAGTTGCTGATTTTGATGAAGAGGACCGTATAACATCTTTTCAGCGCGTTTTGCAGAAAGATAAATTCAGCGATATCCCCTTTCATCTTCTAAAATCCAATGCCATCGCCAGTGAAATCAACCGGATGTTTCCTCCATCGAAAGATAATCTTTTACTCCTTGTCAACAGGACCCATGGGTTGCTTCATGAGATTTTCCATTCTTCTCACTGCCGTGCAATTATTAAAAAGCACCACGGAGCCATACTGGTCTTACCCGAGCTTTGGAAGCCAGCATGCCAGCAGTAGCTAGGTGCAGGAGTATCGGAACAGTTTTAAACCCGCTAGCTTGATCCAGCCCTTGCAATTTCGAAGCCGATAAAATCATTGCTTCATCCGTGCCGGGAAAAACAAACAAAGAGCTAGTAGTAGTCTGATTAAATCAAATTCCTTTTAAAAATAATGTGACTACCATCATTACCCCATATGACACCGGTCATTAATAAGTGTAAAAAAAGATACAATTTTAGCTATCTGTACTCCTCAGTTGAATAAAAGCTGCTCATGAGCGGGCAATGTACACCTCAGGAAAATACCGATGATTAATTGTTGTATATTTATGAAGTAGGCTAATATGTCTTTCAACCAAAAGATGAACAAAACCACGGGAATTGGTTTCGATCCCTTGTTTGATAATGCCTCTATGGGTATTATTGTTGCTGATGACAGGGGCCAAATTGTGATAACCAATCCATTTTTAGAAAAACAATTTGGTTATCGCCCGTTGGAACTTAGCGGAAAGCCGATTGAAGATCTTATTCCAAGCAGGTTTGCAGATAAACACCAGCACCATGTTAATGGCTATATCAAACACCCGCGGTCGCGGCCGATGGGGCTGGGACTTGATCTTTTTGGACTTAGAAAAGATGGAACGGAATTTCCTGTAGAGGTTAGCCTGAGCAGTTATCAAACAGATCAGGGAAAATTTGTCATCGGTTTTATAAGTGATATCTCGGCAAGAAAAAAAGCGGAGCTGGAGCTTAAAGTCTTAAACGAGCAGCTGGAGGCCAAGGTTTTAAGCAGGACACGCTCACTGACCAGCACGGTAAAACAATTGGCAGAGCTTATCACCGAAACCGAGCTAAAGGATGTAGAGCTTAATAGGGCAAACACTTTTTTGCGGAGTATTTGGGGTCATGCAGAGGTTATCCTATATGTTACCGATTCGGGCGGAACGATAAAGATGTTCAATCCTGCTGCCGAACGAGAGCTGGGCTATGTTGCCGAAGAAATCATCGATAAG
>CBFGNP010000208.1:0-6926 GCA_965650095.1 uncultured Pedobacter sp.
AATTCCTTGGGAATCGGTGACGTATAGCACGCTATGAACAAAATAACAAATCAACAAAATAACAAATGAACCAATGATTTTCGGGATTTTAGAAGATAATAAAAGAAATATGTGGTTTGGCACTTTAAATGGGGTGCATCGTTATGATGGAAGTACCATTACTAGCTTTAACGGTAAAAAGGATCTGAAATAAATGGGTAGCGTCAAATTGGTCGAACAAAGTCTGACCAATTTCAGGCCAACAGCTGGTTATGCAATATCCCGATATTGAATTGCATGGATGTATTATTCTTTTATTGGATCCTCTGTATAATTATTAGACCATACTCTTGGCTTGAGCGGCTTTCGGTGGAATGTGTTTCCTGAGCACTTTGTACAATAAATCCAGGTCAAAGGGCTTTCTGATATAATCGTCAAAACCACCTTCGCCGTAAAGCCTGTCGATATTGTAATTACAACTGAGTGCGATCACTGGCAGATGAGGATAACTCGACTTGATTTTAAAGCAAATCTGTTTGGCTGTTTCGCCGCTGAGGCTGAAATCCAGCATGACAACATGTGGCCGGAGCTGATCAATCACGGCCAGAAAATCTTCATGTTCACCTTGTATGGGGCAGACGTGAAACCCTTCCATTTGCAATGCCAGGGTTAATACATCCAGTATCGCGGCATCAGTATCTTGTACAATAATCGATTCCATACGCTGTTAATTGTTTTTAAGGTAGCAACCAGAGCGAGCGTCAGTTATCAGAACAAATATACACAATGAGAAGGATTTTTGTATACACAATAATCTATACGCTTTTCACAGGTAATTTCCTTTAAACTCATGCTTTAACTGAAAGCTTCCCTGGCGAGCTGAATAGCTGCTGCCATATCAATTCCTTCAGCCAAAACTCCTGTAAATAAGTCTCCGGTCTCCCGGAGCCTGGCTGCCGCATTATGAATGGTAAAATCACGCATCGTTAGTCCGGGCTTTACTTCATCCCAATGCAAAGGCATAGAAACCGTTGCCCCAGGCTTAGGTCGCAGCGAATAAACCCCTGCAATGGTTGCACCTGGTCGGTTTTGTAAAAAATCCAGATACATCTTTCCATTTCGATTGGAAACCATGCGCTCTAATGAAGTATAATCGGGAATCTCGCGGTGAACCAGTTTAACCACTACCTGCGCAAAAAGCTGCGACTGGTCATAACTATACTCCGCCGCTAACGGCACATAAATATGGATTCCGGTAGAGCCTGAAGTTTTCGGAAAACTCGGCACTCCCATAGCATCCAAAACCTTGCGTGTAATTTGCGCTGCTTCAATAACTTGCTCAAAGGTATTTTTATCAGGATCCAGGTCAATCACGCAGTAGTCGGGGTTGTCTGGTGACTGCACCCGGCTAAACCAGGGATTCATTTCAATACATCCTAAGCTCGCCATCCAAAGCAGCGTTGATCGGTCATACCCCACCAGGTATGCTTTCTCTTCGCCTTTTTCATTCGTGTGTGGCATGGTATGGGCCCAGGCAGGGGCAGCTTCGCTCACATTTTTTTGGTAAAAAGTCTGCCCGTGGATTCCACCCGGAAAACGGTTCAATGACATTGGCCTGTCTAGCAGGTATGGAACCATATACGGCGCCACCTGGTCATAATAATTGAACATATCCCGCTTGCTGATGCCATCCTCCGGCCAGTAAAGCTTATTCAGATTGGTAAACTTCATCAAACGGCCATCAATATTTTTTTCTGCGGTTTCCCCGGTCCCGGTAAGCAGCGGTTTAGCCGGCATCTTATGCTTGATGCCCACTTTATTTTGCTGAGGCCGGACAATCGGATTTGAAGGCAACGCAGCATCATGCTGTTCATCTGAAGGAGCTTCAACATCCGAAAGAATATCCTCGGTAGCAGCAGCAATTTCTAAGACCACTTCTTTGGGATCTTTGTCCTCACGAAGACCTTTATAGGAAGCCTGGCGCAGCTTGCCATCTCTGCTGACCTCGGCAAACTCGATCTCGCAAACCAATTCCGGCCGCAGCCAGGTCGGCTTAGCTCCCAGCCTGCGCGGTCTGAAACGGGAAGGTTCATCGACATCCGGCTCGACCTCAAATGGACAAACCTTGGTTTCAAGTAAAGCAAACTGTTTAAGCAGTATCTTTTGCTCCTTGTCATTAAAGCCCGTTCCAACTTTACCAATATAAGTTAACTGCCCCGCTTTATCATATACACCAACCACTAAAGCACTAAAATTTTTGCTGGAATCTTCATTGCGTGCATATCCGGCAATGACCACTTCCTGCCGGAATTTTGCTTTAACTTTCAGCCATTCTCTTGACCTGACGTCGCTGGAATAGACACTATCCACCCTCTTGGCAATGATTCCCTCCAATTTCATTTTTTTAGCGGCTTCATAGAAACTCAGCCCATAAGTTTCAAAAGTCTGACTAATTCTTACCAGATCATCATGTGTCGGCACGACTTCTCTTAGAATAGCCTTACGCTCCAGGAGCGTTAAACCCGTAAGCAGCTTCCCTTCATACCACAAAATATCAAATACGTAATAGGCCAATGTTAGTTCGGGTGCATTCCGCCAGTTCTGCAAGGCACCGAAATCGGCTACCCCGGATTCATTCAGCACCACAACCTCCCCATCCAACACGACCCGAATTCCCCAGGTTTGCAGCTGCTTATTGACCGGGGAAAAATGGTCGAATTTCAAGTTGTTGCGGGATACCAGCTCAGCCTTGCCGCCATCCACCAGTGCCAGAGCCCGGTAGCCATCCCATTTTATCTCGTATATCCATCCCGGTTCATGAAAGGGTTTATCCACTTGCGTTGCTTTCATGGGTTTCAGTTTCCGCGGCATTTCTGTAGCGGGCGCAGCATGGAGTAGTTTCTGAACTTCATCACTCAAACCAACAGAAACCGATCTAACATCGCCATCAGATAGCTCAATCCAAACCGGCGCATGATCGCTGGATTTTTCCCATTCCCGTACATGCTTATCAACGCCACATGATCTTAGCTTTGCAGCAAGCTCCTGGTTTAAAAGAAAATGATCTAGCCTAAGTCCGGCATCACGTCCATAAGCATTGCGCAGGTAGTCCCAAAACGTATAAATCCTTTCTCCTGGATGCATTTCCCGCAGCGCATCTATCCATCCTTGTGCTACCAGGGCATAAAACGCATCCCTGGTTTCCTGTCGAAAAAGCGCATTGTCCAGATATTTTTCTGGCTTGTAGACGTCCAGCTCTGTCGGCATAACGTTATAGTCGCCGACCAGCATCACCGGAAGGCCCGATTTCAGTAAGGTCTTGCCATGCGCAGCAAGGCGCTCGAACCACCTGAGCTTATAATCAAACTTAGGCCCCGGATAGGGGTTGCCGTTGGGCATGTAAATACATCCGATCACCAAACCATTGGTAAAGCCTTCAATATACCGGCTATGGATAAAGCTTTTATCCTCACCCGGCAGATCATCACGAAACTCCCTGATCTCGGTTTTTGAGAGAATGGCTACCCCGTTCCAGCTTTTTTCTCCCTTCCAAATGGCCTGGTAACCGGCCTTGTTAATTGCTGCCACAGGAAAGCGGGCGGTTTCTGCTTTAAGCTCCTGCAGGCACACCACGTCAGGCTGTGCCTCTGCCAGCCATCGCAGCAAGATGGTTAACCGGCCATTAATGCCATTGATGTTGTAAGTTGCAATCTTCATTAAAAATGTACTACAGGCCCTTCTTAAGTTAGGGATTTAAAGGCTTAACAGCGGGCAGGGGGAATAGTTTGGAATGTGCCTATGACCCTGCATCGGGCAGATTTGAGTAAAACCTACTCTATTTTAAAGTGTTAATAGCTTACAATAGAAACTGATGGCTACGAAAAGAAAAACAGGCAGCAATATGCCCAAACATGTTGATCCGATGCTTTGTACGCTAGTCAAAGATCCCGTTGAAAGTGATGAATACCTTTACGAACTAAAATGGGATGGCTACCGCATTGTATCGCGGGTGGAGGATGGAACGGTCAGAATGAATTCCAGAAGCGGGCTGGATTACACCAAGAAATATCCCATCATAGCTGAGGCGCTTACCGATCTGAAACATGACCTGATGATGGATGGCGAAGTGGTTGTGCTGAATGAGGAAGGCAAGCCGGATTTTGACAGCCTGCAGCTCTATAACGGCAAGCGTAGCCCTATCCGCTACTGTGTATTTGACTTGCTGTACCTGGACGGGAACGACCTGATGGGATTGCCACTTACCCAGCGCAAAGAACTATTACAAAGCCTTATAAAAGATCAGGAAATCTTTCTGTTCAGTGCAAGCTTCGACGACGGGAAGGAACTATACGAACATGCGCTGAAAGATAACCTGGAAGGAATCGTCGCCAAAAAGAAAGACAGCACCTATATACCTGGAGACCGCAGTTACAATTGGCTGAAGGTGCCCACCAGTAAGCGACAGGAATTCGTGATTGGAGGATGGGCAGAATCTGATAAATCACGATCTTTCAGATCGCTGCTTTTTGGCGCTTACGAAAACGGTAAATTTACCTGGATAGGTCGCTCGGGTGGCGGGTATAAGCAAACTGAAATGCCCGGAATTTTGAAAAAGCTTCAGGAAATAGAAACCGATAAATCTCCCTTTGTCAATAAAATACTGGATACCAAGGGCGCTAAGATACATTACGTTAAACCGGAGCTCGTTGCCAATTTCGAATTCGCTACCTGGACCAAATCTGGACGGATCAGGAAACCAGCTACCTTCCTGGGCTTTAGAAAAGACAAAGACCCTAAAGATGTTGTTCGGGAAGTGCCCGAAGAAGCTGAAATTATCGAGGAAGAAATTCAGGAGCAGGAGGAGGAAGAAGATGCCAGCGGGCCAAAAGACGAACACTTGCGCCAACCAGAGCTGGAAAAATATCAGGAGAAGCGCCACTTTAACGAGACGCCTGAACCGACAGGCGGAAAATCCGACAACGAAAAATTGATCTTTGTTGTACAAAAACACGACGCCTCGCATCTGCACTACGATTTCCGTTTAGAAATTCGCGGCGTGTTGAAATCCTGGGCAGTGCCTAAAGGCCCTTCCATGAATCCTAAAGATCACCGGCTGGCCATGTCGGTAGAAGACCACCCCTATGATTACAAAGATTTTGAAGGCATTATTCCTGAAGGACAATATGGTGGCGGTACGGTCCTGGTATGGGATAATGGAACGTATGAACCGGCCGAAAAGATCGAAGGAAAAAAGGCCCAGGAACATTGGCTCCTTTCTCATTATTATAAAAATAAACTCAGCATCATACTGCACGGCAAAAAACTTAAAGGTGAGTTCAACCTCATCAGAACCCCCGACCGCGCCGAAAATGCATGGTTATTGACAAAGGCTAAAGACGGACATGAGCTGGACACTGACATCAGCAAAAAGGACCGCTCGGTATCTTCAGGCCATACCTTGCTGGAAGTGGCCATGGACAGTCATTCCAAGGTCTGGCAGAGCAACCGCGCTGCCCATATGGATGAGCCTGAAAAACAGGATACAGAGGTGGAAGGTAAAATAAAAAACAAGCGATCCACGAGGGCAAAACTACCTGCAGAAAGCAACTGGAATAAAATATTTGAAGAAAAGATCAAATCTGAAGGCGCTATACAAATAGAAAACCAAACGCTTCAGCTCACCAACATCGAAAAGAAGCTTTGGAAAACGACCAACCAGCCCGATTTCCTGGATATCCACTCCACGAAAAGAAAGCACAAAGCAAAAGGAAAAGCCGATGTCATCGATTACGCCGTTTGCAACACCCTGCCTGCATTGTTATGGCTCATCAATCTCGGTTGTATCGACCTAAATCCCTGGAACTCCACCACGCAAAATCCAGCTGAGCCAGACTTTATCGCCATTGATCTCGACCCATCCGATGAAGATTTTAAAAAAGCTGTTAAAACTGCCCTCGCGGCAAAAACGTATTTCGATGAAAAAAAACTGACTACTTTTATTAAAACTTCCGGCAAGACCGGCATTCATATCTTTGTTCCCTGCAAAGGCTTCAGCTATCCGCAGACCAGAAACTTAGCTGAGCACATTTGCGCAGAGATCCATAAACGTATTCCGAAAATCACCACCCTGGAAACATCGGTAGATCAGCGTGGTAATAAACTGTTTGTAGACTTTTCCCAAAATGATGAGGCCGACACTCTTGCCGCAGCCTATTCGGTAAGACCAGGCAAACAACCTACAGTTTCCACACCTTTGGAATGGGAAGAAGTAACTGAAAAACTAAAGCCTGGACAATTTACAGTAGATACGATTCCAGCAAGGCTGATAGAAAAAGGAGACCTGTGGAAAGACCTCCTAAACCCCAAACTGAAAGTTGCCAATACAAAAATCCTGCTTAAGATACTGAGTACTGAGAATGATTAAAGCTGATAGCTCGTCTATTCTTTCAAATATCCTTTAGCTTTAAGTTTATTGATTACTTTTTGACCTATTTGTTTACCCCATTCCTGACCCGCAAGCATTGATTCCTGAGTAACTAATGGCGTTTTCTCGGCGAATTTTTTACCGACGGGTGTCTCGTAAAACGCAATTACTGCAAGCAGATCGGCCTCTGTTAAATGCTTTTGATATATCGGCAATATCATATTAACAAGTTGGTTGAATATATCTTTGTTCATCTCAATACTTAACTCATCCCAAAATTCTTTAGGAACATTTGATTGCTGTTGCGAGAACATGGAGACCATTTGATTCAACACACCTTTATAGGCAACTTCCGTACCTGACACCTGCATCAGCTTCTTTAATGACGATTTGTAACTATCATTTTCCTGGCCAAAAGAAAGTGTTGTAAACAATGCAAGTAGCACTGTCAAAAGAGACATTTTCATATTTAATTTTTTATAAGGTTAGTACAGACAACAGTTTCAGGCCAAATCAAAGTGTA
>CBFGNP010000209.1:0-6918 GCA_965650095.1 uncultured Pedobacter sp.
CAGGTGCAGTTCCTGGATGGAGAAGGCAGAGGAATTAATTGGTCCGCAGTTGGAAAGATTAGCCTCTTTTCAGCAGTAGCCTATTTTATAAGCCAGGCCGCTTACAGCCTTCAGTATCGTTGAGCAGGAGCGTAGGTTCTGCGGTTACCTGCTGAAGCTCGGTAAAGTGGCAGCGTGAGCTGAATTGAAGTTCCCGATATAGGCATGTTCATTACTTCCATTCTGCCTCCGATTTTTCGGAGTAGCTGACTTACGATGATCAGGCCAAGTCCCTGTTGCGGCGCCAGGGTATTTTCAGCCTGCTGGTCTGCAGATTTTTCCCTATTACACCAGTCAAGCAATTCCAGGTCCATGCCACGGCCGGTGTCGTTAATCCTGATGATAAATTCATTGGGGCTAAACCAGGCCATAAATGTTACCGAGCCTTTAGAAGTGTATTTAATTGCGTTTTCTAAGAGGTTATGAACGATTACCGTTAATGACGATTTGCTTGTTAAAAGTTGTGCATTGCGATCTATATTGTTATAGACCTTGCATTTCTGTGCCCTTGCCATATCTGAAAAGATATCGATCTTTTCATTGACCAGTTCATGCAGGTTTACCGTAGTAAGTTCAATCTTTGTATTTTCCAGGTAAACACCGGCATACTGTAACAGGTTCTCGGTAAAATGATATACTTTTAAAGACGAGGTATAGGCATCCCTCATGTCATCCACCCAGGCAGAATTTTCAGCTTCTGCCCGCCTGAAAACCCCTCTTATGGTAATGGCAAGGTATTTCAGCGGGCTTTTTATATCATGGCTGATTCCAGCGATCAGTCGCTTTTGAAAAAGGACCTGCATACTGAGCTCCTTTCTTGAAGTTTGTAGCTTATCTACGGCGCGATTAAATGTGTTTAAAAAATAATACTGCGTAAAAAATATAATTACAAAGTTATGGGTGATGACCGTAAAGTAAGTTAATTGATCAACAGAGGGTACCTGAAAGGGGAGATGTGTTTGTATCCCCTGTTTAAACAGGGTAAGCATAATCATAGGAATAACGCTGATCAGCGGATAAATAAACCGCCCCCTTTTATCGAGCAGGTGGTTGGCATAAATAAAAACCAATATAATGAACTGGGCGGTGATCAGGTTGATTTCCTGGTCTAAAAAGAAAATGTTTGTCCATACGAGGACGATCATGCAAACCAGGGAAAAACGCAGCATGGCTATCCAGGTGATCCTGTTGAGCCTGGTTAGCACCAAAGTGATCATCAACAATACATAAAAAATAAGCGTGAGGTGGGCCTGGATTTTATGATGGTGAATATAAAGGGATACAATCACAATGGCCGTTGTAACCAGTCGCAGCATAAGGCCATACGAAAGCATTCTGAGACGGGAACGATTAATGATGTTGGTTTCCTGCCATAAAATATGCTTTACGGGCCATTCAAAAAAGGACAGGATTTTCTTCCCCAAAAAACTATAACGCTGAGGCATATTGATCCCTTGTAATGGTAACATTTACGGTGTCGCAAAAATTGAACGGTAGCTGCATATAAAAGAATTGTGTCTTAATTCAAATGTAGCTTTTTTGAAGGAATTGCTGATACTAATTATCCATTCTACGCATATGGACTCCCTCATATAGTTGAATTATTTTTGCCTGAGGCGAATGATTTCGCTCTTTAGATAAATGGCATGGTAAATGTATGTAAAATTTATGTTGCACTTTTTTTAATTGCGTAGCATTAAATGGGTGCAATTATTTACATTTGAATGAACATAATAACGCCTGAGGGGGAATAAATGAAAAAATATCTACTAATTGGGCTCTCTATTTTATTGTCAAACGTCGCTTTTTCTCAAATGAGTGGCGATTATACGTACAGCCTTGCTGTAAGAGGGTATAGCTTAATGCGGATGCCCGAAATATTAAATCAAAAGAACACGGATAACTTTACTGAGGCCACCTTTCATGGGGGGATGATTAAATTTAACGACAACCAGATCAGTTACCGGTTAGGCGGAAGCTTTCTTAAAAAAGACGTACGGATTGTGAATGATTGTGCAACCTGTGAAGAAGCCGATGGAAGGATGAAGGATTACAGCTTTAGCATAGGCTTTGAGAAGAACATGAACTTTTCGCGCATACAGCCTTATTTTGCTTTTGACATCGGATTCCGGTACAACACGTTTAACGGGACATTGGTTTCCAAGAGCGCTTTTGCCGCTAAGGCGCTAACGGCTTTAGGACCTAATGGGGTGGAAACGAGTAAAAGCGGATTTACTGCTGCTCCCGTAATTGGTATTAAAGTCAACCCGATCGCTCAGGTAACGCTATTCGCCGAAAGTAACCTTCAGTGGTTTTATTCTTATGAACGGCAGGAGACGGTGGCGGCGGATGCTGATCAAACCAGGACATTTAATAAGTATAATAAATCTGAGTTTTTACTGAACCCGGTCTCTATAGGGATACAGATTAATCTGGGCAGTAATCGGTAGGTGTTTATCGTCCTTTACTTAATCACAATTCAATTTAATTGATATATTTGCACCCGATACTAAAACTAACATCTACCCAATGAAAGTTGAGTTAACGAAATTTATTAACGGCTCCATTCTTCATAACTATGTGGACTATTACTTTCTGAAGCAGGATTTGGTGCTTAGTATATAAAATTATGGCGTTTTTTATACGAGATATAGCGAAACGCCGTTCAAGAAAAGACAATTTGAATAAACATTAGCCTCTCCACATACAATATGAATTTTAAAAGGACGATAACTGCAATATTATTTTTATTTGCCGTTCTGATCACTCAGACTGCTTTTTCGCAGTCGAATTATTCCGATGTAAAAGTTGACGAATTGTCGGACGCCCAGATCAGGCAGTTGATCCAGCGTGCGGAATCAATAGGATACAATGATGCACAGCTGGAGCAAATGGCAAAGGCGCAGGGGATGAAACCGGAAGAGGTTGTAAAGTTGCGTGCCAGGGTCGAAAAGATCAGAGGAGCGAGTGCAAGTTCAAAGGCTACAGGAGAAGACGATGATACGGAAGGTCGGGGCAGACAAGTTCAAGGTTTACCCGTAAAAAGAGATACCACTGCGAGGGAAACCATTAATATATTGAAGGATCTTCGTCCTAAAATTTTTGGTTCGGAACTGTTTGCCAATAGCAACATTTCTTTCGAGCCAAATTTGAGGATGGCAACTCCAAGGAATTATGTCATTGGACCTGATGATGAATTGCTGATTGATTTGAGTGGAGATAATGAGGCAAATTACAAGTTAAAGGTTAGCCCCGAAGGGATTATTCGTTTACAATATGCCGGGCCGGTTTCGGTCGGCGGACTATCTATTGAACAGGCAACCGCGAAAATACGCTCGAGGTTAGCCGGTACTTATCCTTCTTTAAAAAGTGGCCGGACCAGTGTCGCTGTTAATCTGGGCAACATCAGGAGTATCCGGATTACCTTGCTGGGAGAGGTTGTGAAACCTGGTTCTTATACCTTATCTTCTTTATCAACGGTTTTCAATGCGTTAAATGCTTCTGGTGGTCCTAACGCGAATGGGTCGTTCCGGAAGATCGAGGTGATCAGGGGGAATAAAGTTGTGTCCACAGTTGACGTATATGATTTCCTGTTAAACGGGATTCAAAAAAATAACATTCGCTTACAGGACCAGGATGTGATTAACATTCCTGTATACCAAAGCAGGGTTGAAGTGGCTGGTGAAGTGAAACGCCCGGCTTTGTTTGAGGTATTGAGCAATGAAAGTTTAGAAGATGTGATCAGATTTGCCGGAGGTTTTACCAATCAGGCTTATACTGCGCAAATTAAGGTGCTACAGAATACGAATAAGGAACGCAGAATTACTGATGTGAATGCGGAGAACTTTGGTACGCATGGACCTTTGAATGGCGACAAATATATTGTGGAAGCCATTTTAGATCGTTTTGCAAATAGAGTGGAGATCTCTGGGGCTGTTTTTCGTCCTGGTAAGTTTGAACTGGAAAAAGGATTAACCTTAAAAGGCTTAATTGGTAAAGCCGAAGGGGTCACTGAAGATGCATTTTTGAACAGGGGATATATCAATCGACTAAATCCTGACAATACGCTGGCATTGATCTCTTTTGATGTGGCTAAAGTTTTAGCAGGTACAGCTGAAGATATTCCTTTGCAAAGGGAAGATAAGGTGACGATTTCTTCTTTATTTGATTTGCGTGATGAATACAAAGTAACGATTAAAGGCGAGGTTAGGGCTCCAGGAACGTTTGCCTATGCAGATAACATGACGCTGGAGGACTTGATACAAATGGCGGGTGGATTTAACGAAGGGGCTACAGCTCGTAGGATCGAGATTGCCCGCAGGGTTAAAAATAGCAATACCATGTCTGATTCTGCAAAGATTGCGCAAGTGTATACCGTAAATGTGGATCAGAACCTTAGGTTATCGGATAAAGGATTTGTGTTAAAGCCTTTTGATGTGATTGCGATCCGTAGTTCGGAAGGATATCAGGTTCAGCGGCAGGTGAAATTAGAAGGAGAGGTTTTATATCCTGGTATCTATACGATCAAGCAGAAAAACGAGCGTATTTCTGATCTGATCAAAAGAGCTGGTGGATTGACCCCCACTGCGTATGCAGAAGGTGCATCTTTGAAAAGGCCCGGCGCTGAGAAAGTGAAACCTAATGATAAGAATGCGATTGATAACAAGGAAGAAGAGAATAAAAAGTTTTTGGCGCTAAAACGCGCACAGGAATCTGGTGTGAAAGATACTGTTAAGGAAGAAGTCCAGCTTCAGCTGATCCAGTCGGATTTGGTTGGAATTAGCTTAGAGCGTATTTTAACCAGACCGTATTCGAGATATGATTTAATTGTGGAAGATGGCGATGTGATCCGGGTTCCACGTCAATTGCAAACGGTTAAAGTGACCGGAGAAGTTTTAAATCCAAATAGCATTGTCTATTTACCTGGAAAGAGCTTTAAACAATATGTGAATGGTGCCGGAGGATTTACTGCAAGTGCCCTAAGAAAGGGTGCTTATATAAAGTATGCAAATGGGTCTGTTGAGGCAGGAAGTAAGTTCTTATTCTTTAATAACTTTCCGAAGGTGAAACCGGGAGCAGAGATATTGGTGCCAAAAAAAGCGGAGCGGGAACGAATGACCGCACAAGGTTGGATCGGATTGGGAACGGCGATTGCTTCAATGGGGGCGATTATAGTTAGTTTGTTGAGATAGCTTGTTTTTGAGTCAAGATATATAAAATAGAATAATAATGAAGACCCAAAGTCTCGAAGATAATTTTCAAAATACGAGTGAGGATATTTCTTTAAAGGAATTGATCCTAAAGACTAAAGAGTGGGTTTTTTATATCCTGTCGAAATGGATAATTATAATAGCTTTTGCTTTTATTGGAGCTTTATTGGGGTATTTATATGCCTTATCTAAAAAACCGGTTTACACTGCGGTGACTACTTTTGTGTTAGAAGAAAGTAACTCAAGTTCTGGTTCTTTAGGTAATCTTGGAGGGTTGGCCTCAATGGTCGGGATTGATGTAGGTGGCGGTGGTGGGATATTTCAGGGCGATAACATTCTGGAGCTATATAAATCCAGGACGATGATAGAAAAAACTTTGTTAACTGAAGTGCAGCATGATGGGAAAAAAAGCCTTTTGATTGATGTTTATCTGGATTTTAATGGTCTTAGAAAGAATTGGCTGAAATCCCCTGAATTGAAAAATATCCGGTTTTCAGATATGGAGGGGAGGCCTTTAAAAAGTTTTTCTAGATTGCAGGATAGCATATTAGGCGACATTTGTAATGTTATCAATGTTAATTATTTAAAAGTTGCTAAGCCGGATAAAAAACTGAGCATTATTAGGGCTGAAGTTAAATCAGGGGATGAATTTTTTGCAAAAACTTTTAACGATCAGATTGTAAAAAATGTAAATGATTTTTATGTACAAACTAAAACTAAAAAATCTCTTGAGAATGTTGTTATCCTAAAGCAAAAGGTCGATTCGGTAAGATCTGTAATGAATGGAGCAATTTATACTGCAGCGATAGTTTCAGACGAAACCCCAAATTTAAATCCTACCAGGCAGGTACAGCGACTAGCTCCAATTCAGCGCTCTCAGTTTAGTGCAGAGACAAACAAGGCAATATTAAGCGAACTGGTGAAAAATCTTGAAATGTCAAAAATGGCACTTCTAAAAGAGGCTCCTTTAATTCAAGTTGTTGACCGACCTATATTCCCGCTCTATAAAGAGAAATTCGGTAAGGTAAAGGGGATAATTTTAGGAGGTTTTATATTTGGATTCCTAACTTGCTTTGTTTTGGTTTTTAGAAGATTAATAAAGATTATTTTGTCCTAATCGTCACATATGAATATTTTAGATCTAATTGGCAGAAGCAGCGAATTGTTTGTAAATGATGTAAATCTCCATAATGATGATTTAGCTTTAATTGTCTCCAATTCCAGATTTTTGGTTTTAGGAGGAGCGGGTTCCATTGGTCAGGCAGTTACAAAAGAAATATTTAAGCGCAGTCCCAAAACACTTCATGTTGTTGACATTAGTGAAAACAATATGGTTGAATTGGTTCGTGATATCAGAAGTTCTTTCGGGTACATAGCAGGTGACTTTCAAACTTTTGCTTTAGATATTGGATCCATTGAATATGACGCGTTTATAGAGGCTGATGGTGGATATGATTATGTTTTAAACCTTTCGGCTTTAAAGCATGTTAGAAGTGAGAAAGATCCATTTACTTTAATGAGAATGATAGATGTAAATATCTTTAATACTGAAAAAACCATTAATCAATCCATAGCTAAAGGAGTAAAGAAATATTTTTGCGTCTCTACAGATAAAGCTGCTAATCCTGTAAACATGATGGGGGCTTCCAAACGGATCATGGAAATGTTC
>CBFGNP010000210.1:0-6914 GCA_965650095.1 uncultured Pedobacter sp.
TCGTATACATTTATCGTGTTGATATCATTGCATATTAGTCCCGGCTCTTACTAAAGTAGTAAAAGTAACCAAACCAATATGTAGTGATATTTTTCATCTTTTCTATTTATGATCGGACATGCTACCACATCCTTTCCTTATTTTTTTTTCAAATGTACTAACAAAATTTTATTTGTCAATAGCTAAATGTAAAAAATATTTTTTTACTGTTAATACAAGGCATTCACGGCCTCAAAATTTTAGCTATTTCTTTAGCGTCCAATGGCATTGAAGTAAGCAAAACTATCTAAAATGTCTTTTTCAGACACCCTGCAGTTGTAATCACATTTGCCGATACCACTTAGCAATGAAAACATGATTTGTCCGTTTTCGTTCTTTTTATCACTTTGCATCAATTCCATCAGTTGCGTAAAGCTTTCTGCTTTCAGGTGATAGGGCGGGTATAAGCTGGTGATATAGGCCGTGATGTCCTCTAGCTCATCTTCGTTCAAGGTGTTATTCCTGGCCGATAGAAAGGCTTCGCAGATCATGCCTATAGCGATGGCTTCACCATGTGTTAATGGTTTGGCATCGTTAATCAGCGCATAGGTTTCCACGGCATGACCAATGGTATGGCCAAAATTTAAGATCTTTCTCAATCCTTTTTCATGCGGATCTTCAGTGACCACCTCATTTTTTATTTCTACAGAACGGTAAATGGCCTGCGGTTCTATCTTCAGGTAATCACTGTTTTTAAGTTCGTGATAATAATTGTGGTCCACAATTAAGCCATGCTTGATCATTTCGGCAAAGCCCGACAGGAGTTCTCTTGCAGGCAATGTTTTCAGAAAAGCAGTTTCAATGAAAACCGATTGCGGGAGGGTAAAAGTCCCCACCATATTTTTCACATTGTCTACATCAATACCCGTTTTACCACCTACAGAAGCGTCTACCTGGGAAAGTAACGTAGTCGGAATATTGATAAAGTCGATGCCTCTTTTATATGTACTGGCCACAAATCCGCCCATATCTGTAATCACACCTCCACCCAGGTTAATCATCAGGCACTTGCGGTCGGCGCCAAAATCCAGCAGGGTTTTCCAGATGCCTATGCAGAAATCGATGTTTTTATTTTCTTCTCCCGGGTCGGTCTCTATCAGATCGAAACCATTGAAGTCGTCCAGCATTTCGCGGAAAAGGGGGAGACATACTTCGGAGGTATTGCTATCGGCAAAAACAAATATTTTACTGTATTTCCCGGATTCGATTACCTCCGTTAATGGAGCCAATTGTGTTTCAAAATGAATGGTATGACCTGCGCTCTCTAGTTTGTTCATTAAATTACGGTTATTTTTTGTGACATAAAATCAATGACATCGCCCACGCGAACTTTTAGCCGCTTACGGTAGTCAACTTTTCCATTGTACTTTACCAGACCATCTTCCACAACAGTCTGCGCCTCACCGCCGCTTTGCACCAGTCCGGTTGCTTTTAATAATTGAATAAGGGGAATAAATTCGCCTTCCAGTTTAAATTTTATCATCGCAAGGCAAACTTACAATTAATTATAAAGTGTTTACCACCAATAGCAGCGGAATTTATACTTTTGCATACAAAACAACTAACTGACATTCGTAAATGGAAATCTCCACCAAGGAATCATTGAATTTCGATGATACGGAAATTGCTTTCCGCCATAAATCAAATTCCGCATTAGACGCTGCATATTGGTTATTTAAGCTGATCAGCAGTAATTTCCTGACAAAGGTAGGCCCTCCTGTCACTAATTTTCTTCTTCATATTGGTCTGCCCATTAAAGGGCTGATCAAAGCCACGATATTTAAACACTTCTGTGGCGGGGAGACCATAGCGGAATGTGAGGAAACCATTCAGCAGCTGGCTTCATGCAAGGTGGGGACTATTTTAGATTATTCGGTTGAAGGGGAAGATGAAGAAGCTGTGTTCGATTTTACCTGTGAGGAGATCATAAGAACTATTGAAAGGGCTGCTGGCGACCCACGAATTCCGATTACTGTTTTTAAAGTTACCGGGATCGGTCGCTTTGGCTTACTGGAAAAACTAGATGCCAAAGAAGAATTGAACGCAACAGAGGCAGCAGAGTTTAAAAAGGTGAAACAGCGTTGCGAAAAGATCTGCAGAATGGCTTTCAATAGAAATGTACCTGTTATGATTGATGCGGAAGAAACGTGGATACAGGACACTATTGATGAGTTGGCCCTGGATATGATGCGTTTGTTTAATAAGGAGCGCATTATTGTTTACAACACCTACCAGATGTACCGTCACGATAAGCTGGCAGATATGAAGGCAGATCACCTGATCGCAAAAGCCACAGGTTTCATTTTAGGGGTGAAAATGGTACGGGGCGCCTATATGGAGAAGGAACGGAAAAGGGCAGAGGAGATGGGCTATCCATCGCCTATACAACCAGATAAGGCGGCATCAGACCGGGATTATGATGCTTCTTTAAATTACTGCATGGATCATATTGACGAGATTGCTTTCGTTTGTGGAACACATAATGAGGAGAGCTGCCGTTTGCTTGCAGAGCTGCTGGATGAGCATAAAATAGCTCATGATCATCCCCATGTATATTTTTCCCAGTTATTGGGAATGAGTGATAATCTAAGTTTTAACTTGTCTGACGCAGGCTATAATGTAGCTAAATATGTGCCATACGGGCCTATAAAAGCGGTTATGCCCTATTTATTCAGAAGGGCACAGGAAAACACTTCCATCGCCGGGCAAACCAACAGGGAACTGGATTTGATCATGAAGGAAAAACAACGCAGAAAAATATAGTTAAAAAGGTTAGGATGATACCGATATAGATGGACGCTATTTCGGTATCATTCGGTTACAGGATGTGATGATCAATCAATACCTGCTCCAGGTCTCTCGGATGCCTGGTCATCAGGATCGTGTTTAATCCTGCTTGCCTGGCGCCTTCAATGTGCTGCGGACTATCGTCAATAAATAACGTTTCAGCCGGGTTAAGCCCATTTTCCCGGATTACCTGCTCAAATATCTCCACATTAGGCTTGCGTAAAAACATGTGCTGTGAATAATAGGCCTTTTCAAATAAACTACTGTTATCATCCATGTTGAATTCCTTTTTCAGGTACTCCGTTATATAGATGTAATGTGTTTCATTGTTGTTGCTTAGGAGAAAGGTGCGATATTTTTGCTTTACTTTAAGTAATACATCATGGATTCCTGGTGGAACCCCAATCAGTAAACTGTTCCAGGCGGCATCAATTTCCTCGTCCGTTAGATCGTTATTGCCAGCTGCCTCGCGGATGCCAGTTCTGAATTCTGCAGGGCTGATCGCCGCAGTTTCGAAGTCATTAAAGAGATGATGATGACTTTTGTGTGCAAAGAACTCCGTACTATTTTTGATGCCGAGTTGGGTCAGTGCCTCCTGAGTTCTTTTAAAGTCTATTTCGAAAATTACATTCCCGTAATCGAATATGATATTTTTTATTTCCTGCATAAAGGTATTTCAAATTACAAATATGGGATAATGTACTTGAAACACATAAAAAAGCCTTGTCTTTCCTTACGGAACTTTGATTGCGTTATTATTTCGGTTTTTCCTCTGGATTCATTGTATCCAGAATGTACCTGAGAACATTTCTTTTTTGGTAAATTAGAAATTGAAGACCTCAGGAATAGTATATCATTTACCTTGAAACTGAACTGGCTGCAATAAATACTAACAAGGAATACAAGGATAGGAAATTACATCATCTTTGACTCACGTTTATAGCAACTGCTGTTTAGGTACTGGTGTGTCCATTCCCGTTCTACTATCGAATCCGGGGGTCTATAAACCTTACTTGCTTTCTAAACTCTCCATAAAAACAACGATATCCGCTTTTTCTTTTTCAGTGAGATGAAGACTATCTTCAGCAAGCGTTTGATTAGGAAGATTTATCCCTAAGCCCGCAGCTCCCCCGTTATTATAAAATTCCATGACCTCGTCTAAAGTCCGATATGCTCCATTGTGCATATAAGGCGCAGTTTTATTGATATTCCTGATGGTGGGAATCTTGAAAGCATGTTTATAGGAATCAACACCAATCACGCCATAATAACCCAAATCCGGATCCAGCGTAGCATTTGCCTGGGACACAGGAACCCCCAGCACTTCCGTTTCGCTCTCCACGTACTTAGGGGGGGTAACTCCATTAAACAAAGGAGCAAAATGACAAGTGGCACATTTCGCTTTCCCCATAAATAAATTAAAACCTTTCAATTCCTGCTTTGACAAGGCATCTTCCTTACCGCCCATATACTCGTCAAACCGGCTATTGAGTTTTGTTAAGCTACGAATATAGGAAGCCAGGGCATTCGTTACCTGATCCGGGTTGATTCCTTTTTCAGTCTTTGCAGAAAAAGCCCTCGCGAATAACGACCGATATGATTTATCTGCAGACACATATTTTATGATCGCATCAATCGAACCGTCCATCTCCTGCTTGTTACTGATTACATCACGCACCTGATCCTCCAACATTAACGCCCTCATATCATAGAAATAATTTGACTGTAAAGCCGCGTTGAGTAACGTAGGTACATTTCTTGTCAGCAGTTTTTCGGGAACATGAATATCTGCAGGCTTAGCCAGTCCATCCGTAAAAGCCAAATCAGGATTGTGGCAGGAAGCACAACTTCTTGTACCGGTACCGGATAAGGATTCATCATAAAAAAGTCTTTTACCCAACTCCACTTTAGCATCTGTAATATGATATTCAGGACCAGGAGAAAATGCATCTACATTAAATGCATCGGAATCAAACAATGTTCTTACTTCCTGCCTAAGCATTCGGTTATATTTAATTTTACGCCCCGGTAAATCCTGCTCCAATTGTGCTATTCCGGTACTGATCTTATTTCCGAAGCTTGTAATAAATGCCGCTCTGTCGAATGAGTTAAAATTAGGATGATGATTCAGATAAGCTATGGAGGCATTCAGATCCTGCATTAACGTGGTTTTTTTCTTTTTATCTACATAGAAACAAAGGACGTCCCGCAGGCTTTTTAAAGATACGGATGATTCTTCCATAGCATTTAAAGAAAGCGCATTGTCATATCCGGTAATTCCTAAAGCAATTACCCTGAATACCTCCAGCTTGGCCGCATCCAATATTCGCCAATCTGCAAGCTGATGATCAGCAAAATAAGAAATCAGATACGCTGTATTTTTTATTAAATGCCTGGTTTCGTTGATCAGCTCTTTTTTCCCCGCAGTATCGTATCTCGGAAAGATAAATTGCTCCATCACCTGCAACCCCATTGGTTCAACAGCACGGGTTAAAGAAGAGTCTAATAAATCAGCATTCTCGATCTCTTGTACAGGAGGGCCATTTAATCTCTTAGTCAGATCGGCAGTAAAATATGTCGCCGCCCATTCAAATCTTTTAAACAGCAATCTTGATTTTAGGAAAGCTTGCTGAACGCTTTGTTCGTCAACCTTATCTTTACTAACCTCAAAAAGTAAGGTGTCTTTTACATAATCCTGGAAGGATGCGATTTGACTTAAAACTTCTTGTTGAATGTTTCGTTCACGCGGACTGGCTTCTATTTCTTTTGTATCATTTGAATTAACGGAGGTAAAGCTTACAATAAATAGCCCTGTAAATAGAATTGCTACTATTCCAATCTGCTTATACATATCATATTCCTCCTCCCGATTAACCGTAATTTACTTAAATACAAGCGCATTCCTGAATGGGTTCGCATTTTTATCCCGTTCAGCCAATGGTTCTATTCCCCATCTATGCTCGATAAAAGAAAGAATGCTGACGGTCTCATATTGCGTGTGGTCTACGATGCCTTTTTTGGCAAATGGGCCGATGACAATTGCTGGAATACGGCTCCCAGGACCCCATCTGTCGATAACCGGTGGGTTTACATGATCATAAAAACCTCCAAACTCATCGTAGGTTAGGATAACCAATGCATCCTTAGCATTGGGTCCCTCTAATACGGCATTGATCAGGTTTACAGCCAGTTGTTCTGAAGAATATACATCAGAACCGCCCGGATGTTCGTCATTTCCGCCACCGGGTTTCACAAAAGAAACGCTGGGAAGCGTACCTGCTTTCGCTGCTTTAATGAAATCATTTTGGTCTTTCATGTGTTTCCGGCCTTCTGTCCCTTCCTCATACCTGGCAAAATACAGGAAAGGTTCATGGTTATAAGCAAAATTATTTTTCTTTCCGGCTACCGCATCATCCCATCCCTCCGAATACCATGCCCAGGATATATTTTTTTCGCTCAGCCTGTCGCCAATAGTCGGCATCGTTTGGGATGGCAATAATTTGGAAGTATCCGATTTGGGAGGGTAAGGTTTGTTTCGTGAAAGAATATGGTTGATCACATAACCGTCTGGAGTAACTTTGCCATCCTTTATCATTTTTCCATCGGCATCGACTTTCGCGATCAATGATTCCGGGGCATCCGGCCAAACTGGCGCGGCGGCAGAAATCAGGTAAACGTGGTTAAAGTAGGAACCACCAAATACACTTTGAAAAAAATTATCACACAGTGTGTATTTTTGAGCTATCGGAAACAGGGGTAGTTTTTCAGTACTATAATAGCCCATTGCCAGCCCTTTGGAATTATTATATGCCGCAAACTTATCCATCTTTCCTCCGTTAATTTGCAACTGGTTATGGTAAAACATATGGGTAACATCAGGCGTTTTTTTGTCGGACGGAACATACTGATCTATATTAAAAGGTTCATTTGGCAGATTGGTTGGAAAAGAGTTGTTTCGCGGAATCTCGGGAAGGTACTGATAAGGTTTTCCATCCTTGTCAACCTGTATAAAGTTGCGTTTTTTAGCATTTTCTATGCCATTTGCTCCTTTAAACTCTCCATACAAATTATCGAAACTGTGGTTTTCC
>CBFGNP010000211.1:0-6894 GCA_965650095.1 uncultured Pedobacter sp.
CTTTTCTCAACGTTCTCCCTTCCTCCGAAGCGGGTTGCAAAAGTAGGAAAATTATATGTCTCTGCAAAACATTAAGATCAGATTAGTTAGACATTTTCCCTAACTCCCTATACTTCAAATAGAAAAAAAATAGCCAATCAAAAAATCGTATCTTGGGAGAAGCATAATAGAGGCTAACCATTAAGCATAGGTCCATATTTTATTATCTGTCACGCTCCCGCTCCGGCCAGCCTTAGGCCAGAAAAGGACACTGGCAAGGCTTCTGCTCACATAGTTCACACATAAGTCACACTTGGTTCACAAAAAGGTACCTGTTTGTGACTTTTATGTGAAGGAGCTGTGAGCAAAGTGTGAAGAATGCATAAACTTGTGAGCAACCAGACCCTAAGTACCTATAGGGCATTTAGACTTCTATCCTATTCGCGTTCTATCTCATCCTTATTGCTCTTCTATAAGTAATACTGTCAAGGAGACTAAATAAAAAGCCCCTATAATATCTCTATCATAAGGACCTATCTAAAAAATCAATCAGAAATTAATACTGCCCGGTAGACAATAATACCAATGTGCATGCTTCAACTGGCTCTATTCCATTTGCCTCCAGTAAAGTCTGTAGCTCCATATTCTCAGTTCCCGGGTTAAAAACAACACGTTTAGGTTTGGTTTCCAGAATATAGTTGTAGTACTGATCTTGTAGATGAGGGCCTATGTATAAGGTTACTGTATCAATATCCTTATGGATAGCACCCGGCTTTTCAATTTCTACACCTGCAACCATTCCCTTTTTTATGCCCACGTTAACTATGTCATGGCCTTTAGCGGTCAGCATCTGGGCAGCAAGATAAGCGTATCGCCCCGAATTTGGAGTTGCACCTATGATTAATGTCTTTTTCAAAATCTTACGGTTTTTATATAACAGGTTTATTTTAAATGATTAACTCTAGCTGCGTTAGATCTCAATTGTCTACGACAACCAGTTCATTATAGGATAACAATATGAACCCCAATCTGTTTCAGTAAACGGCCTTTAACACGGCGTTGGCGCAATTAATACCATCAATTGCTGCAGATACAATTCCACCCGCATAGCCCGCTCCTTCTGCACATGGGAACAAGCCCGAAACCGTTGGATGCTGATATGTATCTCTGTCTCTCGGAATACGTACAGGAGAAGAACTCCTGCTCTCCACACCAACCAGAATTGCCTCGTTCGTATAGTAGCCTTTCATCTTTTCCCCAAACACCGGCAAGGCACTTTTCAAACTTGAGGCGACAAAGCCAGGCAAAATGTCTTTAAGCATGGCACTTTTTGTACCGGGCAAGTACGAATTCCTGGGCAGATCAGCAGACAGTTTGCCATCCACAAAATCAACCATCCGCTGTGCAGGGGCAACTAACTTTCCTCCTCCTAATTGAAAAGCAGCTTGCTCTACCTTTGCCTGAAAGCGCATCATCCTTAAAGGATCATCACCTTTCACATCGTCTAAAGTAATCTGAACTACCGTTCCGGAATTCGCAAAAGGATTATTTCTTTTTGAGGGCGACCAGCCATTGACCACGATTTCGTTCTCATACGTAGCACAAGGCGCAATGATACCACCAGGACACATGCAAAATGAAAACACTCCCCTGCTGCCAACCTGCTCTACCAGGCTATAATAAGCTGGCGGCAAAAATTCACTCCGGATATCACAATGATATTGCGCCGCATCGATGGTGGCCTGTGGATGTTCTATTCTAACCCCTAAGGCAAAGGGCTTCGCTTCCAGCAAAATCCCCTTTCGATTAAGCAGCTCGTAGACATCACGTGCAGAATGCCCTGTAGCCAGGATCACCGCTTCAGCTTGCCAACGGTTTTCATCATTGACCTCTACTCCCTTCACTTTTCCAAAATCGATCAGTATATCTGTAACTTTCTGATCAAAATGCACTTCCCCACCGGCGTTTAAAATACTTTCCTTTATGGCAGTTATGATATGTGGCAACTTATTGGTACCTATATGAGGGCGGGCATCAATTAAAATGTCTCCCGTGGCACCATGTTGCACAAAAGTTTGCAGTACTTTGTTAATGTCTCCACGCTTGTTGGACCGGGTATACAGTTTTCCATCCGAATAGGTTCCGGCTCCCCCTTCACCATAACAATAATTGGACTCCGTGTTTACTATCCCTTCCTTGTTAATGGCTGCAAGATCCCTCCTTCGCTGTTTTACATCTTTTCCTCGCTCTAAAACGATTGGCTTAAGCCCATTTTCTATACACTGTAAGGCGGCAAACAACCCTGCCGGACCTGCACCTACAATTATGACGGGCTTACCCTTACTGACATTTTGATAGTCGACATTAAAAATCCCTGTCAAAGGGATCTCGTCAATAAATACCTTTACCTGTAACCGATATATTACGTTTCGTGACCTCGCATCGATGGAGCGCTTAAGAATCTCGTGCCCTTTAATGCGGGTTAGATCTATTTTTAAGGCAGTTGAAAGCTGTTTTCTAAGGATAGCCAGAGACTCCATATCCTCGGGAGCCATGGTAATTTCAATGTCTTTTTGCATAGTGTTGTCAGGTTTTTATCCTGAACTTGTAACAAAGGTACGGAAATTGAGTTCTAATGTGTAAATTAACACTTATTGTAAGGTGAGCCGGCAGTAACCGTTTAAAAAGAACTAAAAAACAAACAAGGTTGCGCAGGCAAATCATTAAAACTAAAAAGAAAAGAAAATGAAAAAAACAGTATTGGCAATAGTAGGTGTCTTGGCGCTGATTGTAACAATGAGCGGATGTGGCTATAACACTATGGTTAAACTTGACGAAGATGTAAAAGCAAAATGGAATCAGGTAGAGACTCAGTATCAACGCCGTTCCGATTTGATACCTAATTTAGTAAATACCGTTAAGGGTGCTGCAAAATTTGAGCAAAGTACCCTCACCCAGGTAACCGAAGCCAGGGCAAAAGCTACCCAGGTAACTGTTGACCCGGATAAACTAACACCAGAAAATATCGAAAAATTTCAGGCTGCGCAAGGCCAGGTCAGCCAGGCGCTTGGCCGCTTATTAATGGTAACGGAAAATTACCCTCAGCTAAAAGCTACAGAACAGTTCAGAGACGTCTCTGCAGAATTGGCCGGAACGGAAAATAGGATCGCTGTTGCGCGTAAAGATTTTAATGAGTCCATACAGACCTACAATACCAAAATAAGATCGTTCCCTAACAATCTTACTGCAGGCATATTTGGATTCAGTCAGAAAACGGGCTTTAAAGCAGAGGCAGGTGCAGAAAAAGCGCCAAAGGTACAATTTTAATATACCGAACAACATTTAGGGGTAATGGCATGTTTTAGTAGTTAAACATCCATTACCCTTATTCATATTGAGTAATCCTACCATGGGCATATTTACAGAACAAGACCAGGAGCTTATTGCAAATGCAATTTCAGAAGCTGAAAAAGCTACGTCTGGCGAGATTAGAATAGCTGTTGACAAGCACTGCGATGGCGATGCTTTTGAAAGAGCCACCACTTATTTTTCGAAACTAGGCATGGATAAAACAGTAAAACATAATGGTGTGCTGATTTACCTGGCTTATGCGGACCATAAATTTGCCATCATTGGCGATAGCGGCATTAACAAGGTCGT
This sequence comes from uncultured Pedobacter sp., assembly GCA_965650095.1. Taxonomy (GTDB): domain Bacteria; phylum Bacteroidota; class Bacteroidia; order Sphingobacteriales; family Sphingobacteriaceae; genus Pedobacter. The sequence continues at coordinate 3,640 of CBFGNP010000211.1, forward strand.
ACCACCGGATTTCTGGGAAACAACACAAATAGCGATGAAGGCACACTTTTCAAGCGGGAATATTGTGCAGGGAATAATCGCCGGCATTGTGCTGGCAGGCGAAAAACTGGCCCTATTTTTTCCCTTTGAAGGTGACGATATCAATGAACTTCCAAATGATATTATTTTTATGGATCAAAACAAAACGAGTTAGGCAATGAGAAAAACAATCATAGCCTTATTACTGATCATCCTTTCGGCTGCCGGCTTTGCTCAGGATTTCCCTGCAAAGCCAAATAAGCTGGTTAATGATTACACAGGAACACTTTCAGCAGAACAAATCCAACACCTCGAACAAAAACTGGTTGCTTTTGATGATTCAACATCCATACAGGTGGCTATTGCGGTACTTAAGTCGGTTGGCGAGTACGACATCAACGAGTATGCGCTGGAGCTGGGCAGAAAATGGGGTGTAGGTACAAAGGGCAAAGACAACGGCGTAATGATTGTTGTCGCGCTTGGCGACCGGAAAATTTCTATCCAAACGGGATATGGTGTGGAAGGCGTGTTGCCGGATATGTATACCAGGCGTATTATAGATAACGACATTAAACCACATTTTAAGGCAGGTGATTATTTTGGAGGGCTGGATGCAGGTACCGATGCGATTATCAGTGTAACAAAGGGCGAATATAAAAACGATAAGTCTAAAGTTACCAGAAATGGCAAGGGTGGATCCGCCGTCTTCATTGTGATCATTATTGTGATCGTAGTGATCATTTTACTAAGAAGAGGTGGCGGTCACGGCGGTGGTGGCCAGATCATAGGCGGACGCGGTGTGGCTAATGCACTTTTCTGGAGCATGCTACTGGGCGGCGGAAGAAGTTCCGGAGGCGGTGGCTGGGGTGGTGGAAGCAGCGGCGGTGGTGGCTTTGGCGGCTTTGGTGGCGGAAGCTTTGGCGGTGGTGGAAGTAGCGGAAGCTGGTAATTATACTTTCAGATGGAAATATTAAAATGGGAAAAGCTTTCATCAAGGTATCTGGTGAAAGAAAAATGGGCAACACTTAGAGTAGACACCTGCAAGCTGCAAAATGGAAGCATAAAAGATGATTACTATGTTCTGGAATATCCAAACTGGGTAAATGCAATCGCACTCACAGCAGATCATAAGCTGATTTTGGTACGGCAGTACCGCCATGCGGCTGATATTGTTTCTTTAGAAATCCCTGGCGGTGTCATGGATGGGGATGAACTACCTGAATTTGCGATCAGAAGAGAGCTACTGGAAGAAACCGGTTACTCTTTTAAAAGTGCGGAACTGATCGCAACACTTTACCCAAATCCGGCTACCGCTAACAATGTTACCTATACTTATCTGCTAAAAGGAGGGATAAAAACACATGCACAGCATTTGGACGAACATGAGATCCTTAATGTAGAGGAATATACGGTCGGGGAGGTTAAACAGCTACTTAAAGACAATAAAATTGATCAGGCATTGCATTGTGCGGCTTTGTTCTACGGTTTAATGAAACTGGAAGAGCCTTAGCTCATCTTCAGTTTCTTCTGGATGTCGTGCACATATCCTTTAAACTTTTTATCCGTATCAATCAGATCTTCTACGGTTTGGCAGGCATAAATAACTGTTGAATGATCCCTTCCTCCAAAGAAAGCTCCGATTGTTTTTAAGGATGACTTAGTATGGCTCTTCGAAAGGTACATAGAGATCTGCCGGGCTTGAACGATCTCCCGTTTACGGGTCTGCGATTTGACCATATCCACCGGTACTTCAAAATATTCACATACCAGTTTCTGAATGTACTCCATCGAGATCTCTTTTGAGGTATTCTTGATGAAGTTTTTTAACATTTGCTTGGCCAGGGCAAGGTCAATGTCTTTTTTATTTAATGTAGATTGTGCTAGTAAGGATACCATAGCTCCCTCCAGTTCCCGGACATTATTATCTATATTATGTGCAACATACTCTACTACTTCGGCAGGGAGTTCAATGCCATCGGCGTACATTTTCTTTCTAAGAATGGCTATTCTGGTTTCCAGGTCGGGCACCTGCAGATCTGCAGAAAGTCCCCATTTAAATCTGCTCAATAAGCGCTCTTCTAAACCGGCCAGATCTTTAGGTGCTTTATCAGAAGATAAGATCACCTGCTTTCCGGATTGATGTAAGTGATTGAAGATGTGAAAGAATATATCCTGTGTTTTCTCTTTACCCGCAAAGTTGTGTACGTCGTCCATAATGATGACATCCATTGCCTGATAAAAATTCACAAAATCATTAATCGTGTTGTTCTTTAAGGAATCGACAAATTGCTGGCAAAATTTCTCGCAGGAAACATAGATCACCAGTTTATCGGGCATATTTTTTTTGATCTCGTTCCCTATGGCCTGCGCAAGGTGCGTTTTACCTAGACCTACGCCTCCATAAATCATTAAAGGATTAAATGAGGTGCCACCCGGCTTTGCTGCAACGGCATAACCGGCAGAACGTGCGAGGCGGTTGCAATCCCCTTCTATGTAATTCTCAAAAGTATAATTGGCATTTAACTGAGGATCTACATTCAATTTTTTGAGGCCCGGTATGATGAATGGGTTCTTAATATCCTTATTGATAGATACAGGAATGGGCATGGATTGCTTTTTTGCTTCTGCCCCATTTCCATTACTTGGGATATTCGTGGTGTATGGAGAGCCGCTGTTGGAAGACTTATCCACCACAATATTATACTCAAGCCGGCCTTCATCTCCCAATTGCTTTTTAACGGTTTTCCTGAGCAAGCCAACATAGTGCTCTTCGAGCCATTCATAGAAGAATAAACTAGGTACTTGTATCGTCAAAACTTTACCTTCCAACTTAAGGGCAGATATTGGCTCGAACCAGGTTTTGAAACTCTGGACCGGAATATTATCCTTTATGATTTGGAGACAGTTTTTCCATACTTCAGTACAAGTTTTTTCCATTGTCATGCTATAAGTTGTTGGTTTACAATCACGAGGAGCGCATCTAGAATGGGCCGTTCGATAGATCGAATATTCAAAAAATTATCAACAAAAAAAACTTAATTTTCATTTATTTGGTAAGTACTTAGACAGCAATAGCATACCGCAGTTAACCTCAATTTTTTATGTGGATAACTATTTGTTAACATACTTTTTAATATTCTCCGAAAACATCCCGCAACACATTCGCTATTTCTCCCAGTGTTGCATAGGTCTCAACCGCTGTAAGATTAAATGGCATCATGTTGTCCGTACCTTTTG
>CBFGNP010000212.1:0-6868 GCA_965650095.1 uncultured Pedobacter sp.
GCTCATCCCCCTTCAAAATACTACTCAGCAACCCCTACTGCAGCAATTGACAGACCGAGATACGCGTAAAAAGTTGTATGAAGCCTCCTGGAATCGCGCGGAAAAAAGCGACACCAATGATACCCGTAAGACCATCGTTCAGATTGCAAAAATACGTGCGCAGAAAGCAAAACTAATGGGTTTCCCTAATTATGCAACCTGGAAACTGCAGGACCAGATGGCGAAAAGCCCGGCTGCAGTGGAAAGCTTCTTTGCCAGACTGGTGCCTTCTGCCACTGCAAGGGCCAATGCAGAGGCTGCAGAGATCCAGACATTGATAGACCAGCAAAAAGGCGGCTTTAAACTTCAGCCTTACGATTGGAATTATTATGCAGAGCAAGTACGTAAAGCTAAATATGACTTGAATGAAAATGAGATCAAGCCATACTTTGAGCTCAATAACGTGCTTAAAAACGGAGTGTTCTATGCAGCCACACAACTGTATGGCATTACCTTTAAGGAACGTAAAGACCTGCCTGTTTACCACCCCGATGTGAAGGTATTCGAATTGTTCGATAAAGACAATACCTCTATCGGATTGTTTTATGCGGATTATTTTAAACGCGACAACAAATCCGGCGGCGCCTGGATGGACAATGTGGTTGGCCAATCTAAATTATTGGGCACGAAGCCTGTCATCTTTAATGTCTGCAATTTTACGAAACCGGCCGGCGGGGCGCCTGCTTTAATTAGCTTTGATGATGTGACTACCATGTTCCACGAGTTCGGACATGCCCTGCATGGCTTTTTTGCCAGTCAGCAATACCCAAGCCTTTCCGGAACCAATGTAGCGCGTGACTTCGTTGAATTCCCCTCGCAGTTTAATGAACACTGGGCTGTTGATACGCTTGTCTTTAAAAACTATGCGATTCATTATAGTACCGGCCAGCCAATGACGCAAATGCTTGTCGATAAGATTAAACGATCAGCTGATTTTAATCAGGGATATTCTTTAACAGAAGTACTTGCAGCAGCAGCCCTGGATATGCAATGGCATAAGCTTTCTGCAGCTGATCCGGTACAGGATGCCAACCAATTTGAGACCGCTGCCTTAAAAAAAACAGGCTTGAACTTGTCTTATGTCCCACCCCGTTACCGGTCAAGTTATTTCAAACACATCTGGGGTAATGGATATGCCGCAGGGTATTATGCCTATCTGTGGACCGAGATGTTAGACCATGATGCGTTCTCCTGGTTCGAGGAAAATGGGGGGCTCACAAGAGCCAATGGCCAGCGCTTCAGGGATATGATCTTATCCCGTGGCAATACAGAAGATTATGGAAAAATGTTCCGTGATTTCCGTGGACATGATCCAAACATTAAAGCCATGCAAAAATACCGCGGCTTACCACAAAAATAGCACAGATAACGCACCGTATACCGGCAGTTTCATGGTATACGGTGCTGATTTCAATTTATTACTAAGCAATTGTTGCGGTTAACTTGGTTCCGCTCACTGCCGTAGTGTAGACCTTCAGTGTTCTGGTTTCTCCGGTTGTGTTTTGTGGTCCCTGGAGCACAGCACCATTACTGCTGTATTCAGAAAAGTGCAGCTGACACTGTATCCTGTTGTTGGCCTGCTTCCATACCAGGTTACCTCCCTGATGTGGGCAAGATGCTTCTGTGGCCACAAAGGATGCCGGTGCATTCCCTGCGGCTACCCGAAAGAAAAGTACGCCGTTTGCTGTCGCCTGATCACCAATTGCCATTAGCTGGGTAGCAAGGTCGACCGTTGCCGTACTGCCTCCACCGCCTCCTCCTGGAGGGTTAGGGCCTGGTTCCGGACTGCCTGTGTCCCCTTTCCCTCCGCATCCAGACATGCAAGATCCAGTGCATATCAATGCCAGCCCAAGTCCGAGGGACTTGATAAATTCTTCACGTTCCATAATTTTAAGTTTTAGTTTTAGTAAATTTTAGATGTTTTATCGGGGTCTTTATTTTTTGATTTAAACAATGTAAAGTTCCTGGAAATGGTAAAACCAAACCGGACACCTCCATCCTGCCAGGATTTCTTAGTCCCGGGAATAAAATTGTTTTCTACGATATATTCTGAATTCATAAAATTCAGAGAAAAGATATGCCCGCCTGTTTCTATTTCAAGGCCAACGCCCAGGGGATTGTAATAAGCCTGCGCAAGATCCTTAGGACGAGACAGCCCGTTAACCACGGTATAATCTGCGACAAAGGACAATCTTTTGGTCAGTTTCATCCTGCCTGCGAAACCAAGAGAGAAAAGGTTCTCTGGATCCCTGTTTTCTGACGTATTTTTCCGCATCAGCAATCCCGGCATCACTTCGAGAGACAGCCTTGAAGAGATCTTTCTGGAAATAATCGGCTGCAGAAAATAAGAGAACCTGTTCGAATAGGAAGTAAATTCAGATTCAGAAAATGGCTCCCTTGCGATCCAGCCCATTTGCGCAAACATGGTTAGATTAACAGGCATCCCTCCACCACGTTGTTGCTTCAACAATTTATATTTCCCTGAAAAGTTATAGAGTTCGTCGTGCTTGCTCCTTCCAATTCCCACCGTGAAATCATCCGTAACGCCATAATCAAGTCCAATAAAAAGATCGGAGGCAACATCCAGACCAAACAAAGTGTGTGCATTGCCAAACTCGCCGCCAATATCTCCAAAATGATGTCGGATCCGCAAATCCAGATCATGCTTTTTCTGCGTCTCGCTGGAATGGGATAACACCACCCTTGTGGATTTAAATACCGCATCTGCTTTCTCACTTACCTTGCCACTATCCAATGTCTTCAATAAAGAATCTGCATCCTGAGCATGGGTCTGCATCGAGAAAATAGAAAGGCCCATCAACAATAAAATGATTTTTTTCATAATTACGCTTATTTTAGAGGATTAAGTTTACCATCAACTTTTATATTGATCACCTCTGCAACCTTAGTGACAATAAGGGTTGGTATTTTTATCTTGTGATCGGCACAGGCCACCTTGAATTCAGTGAATATTTCTACTAGCCCATCCTTTATGCTCAATTTCCCGGCGATAGTCCGTGTCTTGTCCACACCATGGACAGAAAGTATGCCCGTCACCGAAACATTATAACTTCCGTCTTTGCTAAAGTCGATCTGCTGATCTAATGTACCTTTAAACTTTGCCTGAGGATATTTATCACTTTCCATGTAATTTTCATTAAAGTGCTCCTGCATCAGCTTCCGGTCAAATTCCAGGCTCCTGATGGGCACCTGAACGACAACCTCTCCTGTCCTGCCGACTATAGCTGCAGTTCCGGATTTGCTTACGGCCCTAATGTCTTCCACAGGGGTAGAAGAAAATATAGCTGTTTTAATATTTCTACCCACATAACTCTGTGCAGCCGCATTTAACTGCAACAGTACCATCATGCTCCCTAAAAGGAGACTAGTTCGTTTTTTTACCCAGTTCATATCGCAATTTTATGGAAAGCCCATTTGATTTCAGATTTACCCTGCCCTCTCCGACGCCGGTTACAGGTATTTTAACATATGGTTCCAAGCCCAATCTGACTTTCTCCTTTTTAAGCTTGATATAGTAAGTAGCAGAGAGGTCTACTACTCCAAAATAATGTTGGTTCTTATTCCTGAATCGTTGGAGCCGATCCTCAAAGCCTGAAGCTGCTGTATACCTGAAATTATAATCTTCTTTAAGCATAAAGTAACTGGACATGCCGGCATTGATATCGATGCTTTTACTTGCATTCTCAAAAAGGGTATAAGAAGCCTGTATTGGAATTTCCAGTACTGCACAGGAAGCATCTACTTCCGAGATCAGCGATGCAATTTTATCATTGCCAAATTTATATTCGTATTTATCCGCAGCGTAAGACTTGGCACTGTACCTTAATCCGGCTTGCAGGCTAAGCTTTTTGGCAATGCCAATACCAATGCCGACTCCGGCACTAAACCCTTTTTTTCCTCCGAGTAGTGCGCCGGATGAATTGAATTCCGGCCCGGCACTTAAGGATAAACTTATCGGTAAGGAATGGGCACCTTTCACTTTTTGTTTTTTGACAATGGATGCCACTGAAGGAGCCATAATCTCCCGTCCTGGTAATGCAACAGCATTTGAATCTGGAACTACTATCGTCATAACTGATTGAGGCCGATCCAGTGCTATTACAGGCACAGCAGCATTTATTCCATTGGTAGCCAACCGAGTTGCAGAATCTGTCATTTCTCTTAAGGTGTCTATAAAAACAGCTGATGGATGGGTCCTGGTAGCAGAGCGGGTTACTTTAAAGGCCCCCGAAGTCTCTGTTGAAGGGCTTGTTTCAGTAGCCAAACGCTCTGTTTCAGGAACTGGTTTACCTGGCTTAGGTTTACTTTTTTGAGCGATGCTGTGTGTTTTCTTTTCCGGACGCTGCTCCATGCGCATGTACGCACCAAAAGCAACTAACAATAACAAACACAAGACAGCTGCCTTTCTAAAAAACACCAGACGGTCCCTCCTCCTCAGTTTCTGCTCCATGTTATTCCATGCCGACTCCTCGAACTGGGGATCAGCACCAAATACCTTTTCTCTGAAGGCGGCATCAAACTCGTTATCGTTCAATTCCATAATGGCGTTTATTTATTATATTTAATATTCTCTGTACAGCGAGGTTTTCAGCATCTTTTTTAACTGCTCCCTGGCCTTAAATAGATTTGATTTGGATGTCCCTACTGATATTGAGAGCATTGTCGAGATCTCTTCATGCGAATAGCCGTCAATTGCGAACAGATTAAACACTGTTCGATAAGCAACAGACAACTGTTGCACCAATTTAATCAGGTCCTCATACTCGATATGTGAAAGAATACTCTCTTTGTCTTGCATTTCACTCCTGGCATTTAGCTCTTCCATTTCAATACGTTTAATTTGCTTCCTGTAATGATCAATCGATGTGTTGATCATGATGGTACTTAACCATGCTTTAAATGGCCTTGTATCTTCATATCGGTGAATGTTAATAAAGATCCGCATGAATCCGTCGTTGACCAGTTCCAGCGCCTCCTCTTTATCTTTTGCGTAACGGATACACATTCGCATAGCATAGCTATAGAAGGTCTGGTAAAGTCCTTTCTGACATTTTCTGTCTTTCTTCTTACAACCGGCTATTAAGTCCTGAATGATTAAATCGTTCACTTAAAAAGTTTTAATTCATCTATATGTACAGGTACGCAAATTTGTATCCATAGGTTGCCTGTGTGGTGAATTAATATTTATTTACCGAAGTTTTTGTATAAGCTCCTGTGAAATAGTGTAATGGCTCGTTCCTTGTGGGATCTTCATCAGCCAATCCAAGGCCTGCCGAAAGTTTTTCTGTTTAACATAGCTTAAGCCCATATAGTAGGCCGCATCGAATTTAAATACCGACTCCCCGCCATAAAGTTTTGTCAACACCGTTCTGGCTTCATCATAACTGCCAGTTTCAATAAGCGTTATGCCATAATAATAAGCTGCTATTGAATTTTCAGGCTTCGTCCGATATTCTTTCTCTAAAAGCCGACGGGCATCCGCATAATCTCCATTGTTGTACGATGTAGCAGCTGTTTCCAATGGGTTAGCCTGTCCGACTCCTCGTTCTGCAACTGACATCTCTTTGCTAATGGCATATTTTTCATACAGATCGGCCGACCATGGCGCCCAGACAAAGAGACCGATGATGAGCACCGCAGCCAGGCTAAGCCATTTTAAATACTGATTCAAAGGCAAGACCTTGGCAACATCAGCCTTACTTTCTTTTCTGGCATTTTCTGTTGCCCCTCCGCTTTCAAAATATTGCTTAGTTAGTTTGGCCAGGGTAGCCTCGACTTGCTGATCCTCCTGAGCCGGGGCAATCTTCATCTTTAAGGTCTGATGAATATTTCGATAGGTGGCAACAAGGGCCTGTAATTCCTTACTGTTTTGAAGCTGTGCTTCAAAGCTTTCCTTTTCCTGAGCCTCCATGTCTCCCTCAAGGTAACGGGCAACATTTAATAATTCCTCCTCATTCATCATGCTTCGTTTTAATAGATTGAACCATTCTTATCAGAGATGCCATGCATTCAGATTTCTTTTTTCTGAGGTAACCGTAGGTCACACCAAGTGCTTCGGCTACTTTTTCCTGCGCTTCACCCTTCATGCTCCATGAAATGATCTCTTTACAGCGCCCGCCCAGATTTTCAAAAGCCCTGAAAAACAGGTCAGACTCTGCCGCCTGTCTTTCCAGTTCATCCGCATTTGCAAAAGTGTCTTCTCCGATATGTAATAAATCCTCATCACTATTTGTTACCGGTAAAATTGATCTTTTTTTGATTTGGTTTAACCACTTGCGTTTGCAGATCAATAAGATGTACGGTTCAAAGGGGCAGCTCAACTCTAATGATTTGTATTTGGCCTGGCGGTAAATATCTATCAGGGCCTCCTGGAATATATCGGCAGCATCATCCTCACTGCCATTATTAAACATGATCCATGATTTGATCTTAGCTGCACTGCGCTTATAAATCTCATTGATGATTGCCGTATCATTATTTACCAGTCCGACAATATATCGCTGATCTGAATGTATGTTCTTAGCCATTGACAGATTTATAATCAAGCATATGCCCTCTAATTTAAAACTTCTTTTTACTTGGAGGAAAAAAAAATGATTCAGGGGGGTAACAATTTTTGAATCCTCTTGATATCTATTCGAATCACCCAATGGCGTACGCTGAAAAGCCTGAATAGAGTAAGCAAATTTAAAATTGAACATCATGAAAACTTTAAACTTAACATCAGCATTATTTATCACATTGATCGCCCTGGGCGTAGCATGTAAAAAAGAAAGTTCGAATCCTGACCGCAGTACGGTAAATACTG
>CBFGNP010000213.1:0-6868 GCA_965650095.1 uncultured Pedobacter sp.
TCCAACCGTATTGATCATCAATATACCCGTTACCATCATCATCCTTATTATTGTTAGGATCTTCACCGGGATTCCGCCATAAGCGGTTTTTTAAAGCATAATGAAAAATATCGATACCTCCATCTATAATTGCAACTGTTACCGGCTGCATCGGGATTTCACCATCCTGGAGCCTGCCGATCGCCTCTATAGCATCGATGTCTGCGTCAAATTTTCCACCAAACTGGTTCTGCTCAATTCCATGATTGTAAAAAGTCCATTGACCCTGATCTAATAGATAGGGAAATTGGTTGGAAAAATTCATTGAATAATAATTTGGCTCCGCATACCTAAAAAGTCCTGTGCGCATGAGCATGCCTGCAAAGGATTTGGAATCGATCAATCGAAGGGTATCAATTGCAATAAGATAAATACTATCTTCTGCAAGACTATCAATGACATTTAAGTTTGTCCCGTTTGCCTTATTAATCTGGATAAAACTCTGCAATTTGATCTTCGAAACCCCAGACTTTAATCGAACCAGAAGTTCGTTTGCTGGGTATACTGATTGAATCTTCGCATCAGTTCCATTTTTTCTCTTAACGACCTTTTCAAACTTCAAAATAGGTTTACCCTCTACAGTATCGACTGTAAGGTTATCATACTTTTCAGAAAAATGTTCTTGGATTAATGGTATCCGTTTGGAGGATATATTTTTGCACCCGAGTATTAGCAGGAAAACGCAGCCTAATGCAGCGATCAATTGCAGCGATAATTTTTTGTCCATGTTAAGATAAAAATAAAAATTTTTCCTGTATATTTTTTTTCTTTAGTCTAATTCCTGAACAAATCATATTTCCTTTGAATGGATCTTAAGAGGGCTGATAGCTGATGAATGCTTTATGCTTTACTTAATGGGTAATACAGGAAAATTACCATCTATTCCAGTAGTGCATATATCCATTCCCATTATAAACCGATCATGGGAATTGTCCGAAATAAATAGAGGGAAGTTTAAGGCTAATAAATTTTGTTTATGGAACTAAACTACCAGAATTCAACTTCAATCAGCGCTGAAACAACACAGAGAGTTCTTGCTAAAAATGGAATCATTTTAGACCTCGAAGAAGTAAAAAACATCTTGGAATTACTATATTTTTTAGTTAACTTATCTGTAGACCAGATACTTGAAGAAGAAGAGAAATTGGCTTCTATCGAACTTCAAAACACTGGCCCAAATTGCATACCTAAATAAATAATTATGAAAAAAGCATTTTTGTATATCCGTGTGAGTACGGATGAACAAGCAGACAAAGGTTATTCCCAGCGTGACCAACACGAACGTCTGCAACGCCATTGCCAGCAAAATTCAATTGCTATTTTGAAGGTCATTTTTGAAGATCATTCTGCTAAAACTTTCAACCGTCCAGAGTGGAATAAGATGCTAAACGAGCTTCGTCGGTCCAAAGGTAGACCAGATGCTGTTCTGTTTACGAAGTGGGACAGGTTCAGCCGAAATGTGAGTGAATCTTACCAAATGATTGGGGTCCTTTCCAAACTGACTGTCCAACCTATCTCAATCGAGCAACCACTCGATATGACCATTCCTGAAAGTAAAATGATGCTGGCCATTTACTTAGCAGCTGGTGAAGTAGACAACGACAGGAGAGCTTTAAATGTTTTCTACGGAATGAGGCGGGCAAAAAAAGAGGGACGTTTCATGGGTACAGCGCCCTTAGGCTACACAAACCTGTCTACTCCAGATGGCAAGAAATATATTGCGCCTTATGAACCAGAAGCAGGGATCATGAAATGGGTATTCTCCGAAATTTCTAGAAATGTTTTTGCCGTTGACCAGATTAGACAAAAAGCAAATAAACTGGGACTGAAATGCACCAGAATGACTTTTTGGCGAAATGTACGTAATCCAGTTTACTGTGGTAAATTGATCATTAAGGCCCACAAAGATGAGGAAGCTTATATTGTAGATGGCGTACATGAACCCTTAGTTTCAGAAGCACTGTTTTATGAGGCTCAACAAATTATGAATGGTCGGAAACGTGTCCCTGCTGCGAAAATGCTATCGCTTGAGCTACTGCCCTTGAGAAACTTTCTAAGATGTAATATTTGCCAGAAAATGCTTACGGGAAGCTCGTCGAAAGGAAAGACGAAACACTATTATTATTACCATTGTATTTGGCCATGTAAAGTAAGATATGGCGCCGAGGAAACCAATAGACTCTTTCTTGATTTGCTTCGGACTTGGGTGCTAAACCCTCGTGGAGTAGAGCTCTTAAAATTGGTAATATCCTCATTATACAAAAATCGAACTAAAAGTGAGTTTAATGCAAAGGCGGTTGTTATGAATGATATTACAAAACAGAATGAAAAAATGGCAAAAGCCAGGCGTCTGCTCCTTGATGAAGAAATAGATTCCACTGATTATAAAGAAATAAAAGTGGATCATGAAGCTGGAATCGCACGTTTAGAAGCAAAACTTCAGGAACTTTCACAAGAAAAGTCAGTCAGACTGGATATAAATAAGTTGATGGATAGAGTCATTTCCACCTTTTCCAACCTGGATAAAGTCTTTGAAAATGCAACGCTAATAAAACAACGCCACATCCTGAGTTCGATATTCCCCGAAAAAATCGATTTTGACGGAGTGGAACTTCGAACACCTAAGGTCAACAAAATCGCTCACGCTATATGGCTAATAAACAGCAAATTAGAGGGGTTAAAAACAGATACAGCGTCTGATTTTCAGACGCTGTATCGTGGGGTGTCCCCGACGAGATTCGAACTCATATCGTTGGTACCGGAAACCAAAATTCTATCCATTGAACTACGGAGACAAGAGCGCAAATATATCAATTAGATTGATTATTCTTAAATTCTCTTTAAATTTTGATGTTTCTTATTTTTTAATCATGATGATTTCAGTCCAGCAAGGCATAAACACTCCATAAAACCGGGGCCTGCCCATGCATGTCGCCTGTTATTCTCTTTCTGTTTAAATAGTATTCCCGGCTGTTTTCTTTGTTTGTACCCTGGCATACCTCTGTTACATCGCCATTTTTATCGATGTAGCCTGTTAATGCGATCCAGCCTTTGCGGGCAGCAGGCCCGTATTCATCAGCGGCTAACCAACCTTTTTTTACGCCGGTGATCATTGCGTAAACGAACATGCCGGTAGCGGATGTTTCCGGCCATGAAGCTTTGTCGTCTACCAGTTGTAACCACATCCCCTCCGGCGTTTGATATTGCTTTAAACTGTGCATCATTGTCTGATATGCCTTTAAAATTCTCGGCCGGTCTTTATTATCCTGAGGCAAAGAGGTTAATAATTCCGTCATCCCTGCAGCCATCCAGCCGTTCCCCCTTCCCCAAAAGAAGGGCACATCGGCAGCATGGTAAAACAAGCCATTTGGACGCTGTATAGCATCCAGATAAACAACCATTTCAGCGGCAGCCCTGTCTATATACTTCCTGTCGCCGGTGGCTCTGAATACCTGGGCCTGGATATTGGTGATCATGTACATATCATCGATCCACATCCGGGTTTGCCAGGTTAGCCCTCTGTCCAGCAGGGCCTGGTATTCCGGTTTAGCATTTTTAGGCATGGTCCATTGCTGATCTGCAAACCATTTGCCCATGTCCATGTACACCGGGTTCCTGGTTTGCATATAGAGTTCCAGGGGAACTGAGCCAAATACATTGGGATCCACATGATCGGGTTTTGGCTGCATGTTTTTTTTCTCGTAAAGCAAAGGCCTGAACCTTAAGTCCAAATGATTTAGCAGTGCTTTATTTTTGGTTACGGAAGCAAACTTTAATGCACCGTACCAGGTACACACTTCCGAATAGGTGATGGTACCCGGAGGACCTGGCATGCCAAAATTAGTATGCGGACTTTCCAGGTAATGCTGTGCCAGCAGGTTCCCGATCGCTATAGGGTCGCTTCCTTTTGGCCAGTTTTTAAATGCTTTTATTTGTGCTGTTCCGACACTAATGTTTAGTACCGCAAGCAGGATAAGGTATCTTTTCATCTATGAGTAATTAATGTTACAGTTTAATCAACCGGGCCACATAGCCTCCACCCGAAGCCAACCTAATATTTAATGGCGTATTGCGGTTAACTTTAAGGGTTTCCATTTTAAAATCCTTAGCATTCCTGCCGGCATTAATTCCATCCTTCCAGACCCGCATTTCGTATTCACCTTCTGGTAAAAAAGAAAGTGAAAGGTCAAAATTCCTTTCTGTCCAGTCGGTCATTGAACCTACATACCAATCACCATTTGGGGCCTGCCTGGCCATGGTCACATATTCTCCTACCTTTCCATTCAGCGCTACGGTTTGCGCCCATACCGAGGGTACAGCTTTAAGAAATTCCATAGACCGAGGTTCTTTAAGATAATGGGTTGGAATGTCACACAGCATCTGCAGCGGGCTCTCATAGATTACATACATGGCCATCTGGTTGCAACGGGTTCCGAGGGTCATTGGTTCCGCCGGAGCTGCTGCCCATTCCTTTTTGTGCACATTGCGCATACCTCCCGGCGTAAAATCCATCGGGCCTGCTGCCATCCGGGTAAAGGGAAGCGTAGCGGTATGTGAAGGCGTTATGGACCCGGCAAACTTGCTGATCTCATTACCCAGCACTCCTTCAGAGGTCATGATATTCGGATAAGTGCGCAACCAACCCGTAGGCTTGTAGGCGCCATGGAAGTCGACCATCAGCTTTCTTTTTGCAGCCGCCTGAGCAACTTTTTCATAATAATTCACCATCTCCTGGTCATCACGCTGCATAAAGTCGACCTTAATCCCTTTAATGCCCCATTTCTGAAATTGGTCCAGTGCCATATCCAACTGCTTGTCCAGGACCAGCCAGCTGGACCATAACAACAGATCAACATTTTTACTTTTTGCATAGGCGGCGAGCTCGGCTACATCTATTCCCGGCGACTGTTTCATCAGGTCCCGGGTATCACACCAGCCTTCATCCAGCAAAACATATTCAATTCCATATTTCGAAGCCACATCGATATAATATTTGTAGGTATCATTGTTGATCCCAGCCTTAAAATCCACCTCATAAACATTGTTGTAATGCCACCAGTCCCACTGCACTTTACCCGGTTTTACCCAACTAAAATCGCCGTTAGACGGTCTGCCAAGCAGGTAAGGCATTTGGTTCATCAGGATGTCCTTATCCTCCCTGGCCACCATGATCACCCTCCAGGGAAAAGTCTGATAGCCATGTACCTTGGCCAGATAATCTTCCCGCTGCTTCACTTGTTCATCGCGGTCGCTGGTGATGGCCTTTACTTTAGGATAGGCCGGGAACACGCCGCGTACACCACCTTTCCCTGTTCCTTTTAGCCACATTCCGGCATAATTGAACAGATCTGATTCAGTAAGCAACAACTTAACACCTTCTACCTCGAAAAGGGCGGGTAAACTAGCCAGTTTGTGGTCGTCCAGCTGATTCAGGCTATAGTTTTTATATTCTCTTTCATTGTGCGAAAAGAACTGTTCCTCCTGTGGATACCAGGCCTTGCCGGAACCTTTAAAATTAAACTGCGCAATTTCAGATCTGACCTGGAAATCGCCTTTAATCTTACTCAGCCATCTCCAGGACACCCCATTGTCAAAGGCTTTCCATTCCAGGGCAAGACCATTGTTAAAATCAAGACGCAAAAGGTTGTAAACCTCATTCACATCCCTGCTTTTCTGCCAGACTACAGGATGCAATACTTCATTGTGGCTCGCCTTACTCGATTTGGCTACCTTCCATTTGCTTTTGCCATCCACCTGCAAGGCGATAGCGGAAGCCGAAATAAGTTCTTTCTGATCTACTTTAACCCTATAATACACACTGTCAGATACAGAAAGTGCAATTTCAATTTTATTATCGGGCGAATTAAGTACATATTTTTGCTGTGCCTGCGTGCCCGTAGCAGACAAAACAAACAGCAATAAAATAAATGGTTTGATAAGTTTCATGTGTGGAATAGCTTTTTATTTTTTGATTTGAATACGGTTAGTATAGATGGTATCGGTCATTTGTATTTGTTGTAATGTACTCGCCGGCCCGGCCATCCCCGGCATCATGATGTGTTTAAACCGCAAATTTGTGATGGAAGTTGCCGCACTCAGTCCTTTGATCTTACCGGGCGATTTACCTTCATCTCTAACAAGGACATTTTTTACAAGAATATCGGAAATCGGCCCGCTCCCCTTCTTGTCGCCGTTCTGCATAAAGAAGATGGCCCAGGTCCGATGGTCATCATTCTGATAGCTTAAGCGCTCAATGTCGATCCCATCAAACTGAACATATCGTACTGAGGCCGTTCCCCATTGATGGTGAATGCCGATACCCACCGCAGCGTCGTAAACCACACAATCCTTAAATGTGATATTCCGCTGGTCCTGCATTACCCCCTGACCTATTTTATAGCCGTAGCAATAGGTCCAGGAAATACAGTCTTCAAATAACACACCATCCTGAACCATAGGCTTTCCAGGCCAGTTGCGACATAGATCTGTATCTTGCATCCAGGTCTTGGTAGAAAAAGGATCGTCGAGTGCAATACCGATCGCATGTTTTACAAGTACATTTTGCGACTCCATTACATCAATGCCATCGTTTTCGCCCATGTCGAAACGGTTGAACAGTTTAAAGTTCTGAAAAACCAGGTTTTTCGAGCGGGTTGGAATTATGGCCCAGGCCCCTGAGTCCCGGATCACCGGCCCGTTGAGCTCAAACCGCTCTGTGTGCATGATGGCCAGGATATGGTTTCCCAGGTTATTTTTTTCGGTCGAATACTTACCGTTCCCGTCCAGTGTTCCAGGCCCATATACCTTGATGTCGTGGGCCCCGCTATCT
>CBFGNP010000214.1:0-6853 GCA_965650095.1 uncultured Pedobacter sp.
GTCAAAGCCGGGTAGTTGTAATCCGTTCAGCTTAATGTTATAAGCAAACTCTTTGGGCGCTGCCGTAGAAATCCCCAGTTCAGCTAATGGAATTGCGACTTCATAGAAGAAGGTGTTATCCTTATCGATATTGGCGAATGCTTTTATCCCATACTCATTGTAAATGGCAACCAGCGTATCTGTTGTATTTTTAAATCCTTTAATTTTTATTTCTTTGGAAGCTGCAAGCTGCGTTTTCTGTCTGGCCACCATGAATGAATCCCTTTGCTTTGCATCTTGCGGGCGACCTCCCGAGAAAGCCACACGCATGGCACGTCCCCCGCCTCCCTGTCCTCTTACAAAAGGCACTGAAAGCGGATAAGTCAGTGTTATACTTTCTTTTTCCTTTTTCTTACCATCAGGGTTTATAGAAAATGTAATCCCACCGGCCATTATTTTTGAGTTATTTGCCACATCTGTAGATTTAACGATCAAATAAAGATTCTTATCATCGTTACTAATGATATAAGAAAGACTGGTCCGTTTATTTACTGAAAAATCAGTGTCTTTCCATTCAAAATTCTTGCCATCAATTTTTATCGCATGAGGTGCGAAAATACTAACTTCCTGAAGTTCATTAACCTTTTGAGCATGGACAGATAAACCAAGGCCGGTGATTAAAGCTGTACAACAAGCGATTTTAAGAAATCGGGTATTCATATTTGGTACGTTTAAATATAACATTGAGTTTAAGACTTGCTAAGTGGATTTAGGTTTAATGCTTATTCTTAAAATATTTGAAAAATCTATGGAACTCAGATCAAAAAAAGATACGAATAAATAGAAAATTCGTCTATTGGAAATCGTTATCCTGAATTTGTTACAAGAACCGAAAATTAAAGAATAAGCCTCTTTTTGCTAATGCTCCGCTGATAGCTCTTTCCGCTTCTGAAAAATGTAAATCAGGTAAACCAAGGCAGGTAAAATGAATGCACTTCCAATGAGCAAAGCGTAGCCTAATGAAGAGATCGTTTTGACTTGTCCCTGATGAGCAAGCAGTGATAGGTTGTCCCCGTTCTTAAGCAACACAATAGCGGGAAAATGGGTATAGGTAGCTGCGAACAAAATCATAGTCACCTGAAATCCAGCAAGTAAACGCAGCAGAATTGGTTTATTGTTATTTAATGCATAAAACATAACAATTAACGATAAACTTGCAGCTATTATCGCAATTAAGCCAGGCGTATCTCCGAAGATCCATATCGCTAGTGGAATGTGTTCGGTACGGGCAGCCAGGAAAACCAGGGCTCCGCAGCCCATTACAATGAAGATCGCACGTTTTGCTTTCCCTATAAAATGTGCTCTGTCTCCACTTTCCTCTGTTTGTCCGATGATAAAAATAGTAGCCAGGAAACCACAAATGCTGACTGTAAAAATACCCACTGCTACAGAAAACCAGTTTAACCAGCTAAAGACATAAGCCGATAAGAAATCATTTGCCAGGGGGTCGATCTGACCGGATACAGCACTTGCCGCAATAATGCCAAGAAAAAAAGGAGTGATTAAACTGGAGTACACAAATATGGGGGTATATACCTTCTGCATATCATCTTTTACCGCATCATAATTTCTGAATACAAATGCTGTTCCCCTTGCAATGATCCCAAGAAGCATGCATACCAGCGGAATATGGAGATAAACAGAAATGGTTGTATATATTTTAGGAAATCCAACAAACAGGATCACCACTGCAATAATAAGCCACATGTGGTTGGCCTCCCAGATCGGGCCAATGGCCTTGTACATTGTTTTTCGGGTTTTAGCTTTGTTCGTTTTAGAAGTCATTAATTCGATAATACCAGCGCCAAAATCTGCTCCTCCAAGCAGGATATATAACAAAATGGCTGTCCACAGAAAAACAATAACTACATATATCATAAGGCTAGTCTTTTGATGGGTTTTCGGAATCGTACAGTTTGCCCACCATGGTAATCTGGCGGAATAGCAATACGCTGACAATGATCGACAGGGAGATGTATACGGTGGTAAACAGATAGAAAGCATAAGCTATACCGGGCATGGGTGTTAATGCATCAGCGGTACGCATTACGCCACGGATAATCCAGGGCTGGCGCCCAACCTCTGTCACGGTCCAGCCGGCCTCAAGCGCAATAAAACCAAGGGGTGTCGCGATCACAAATAACTTCAACAACCAGCGGCGACTGAGCCACTGTTTTTTCTTCCACAAGGCGATGAAATATAAAAGGGCGATCAGCACCATGACCATACCCAGACCAACCATCATCTGAAAGGCATAGTGGGTAACCGCCACAGGCGGCTGGTCTGCTTTAGGTACGCGATCTAAGCCTGTAACTTCGCCGTTAAAATCGCCCGTAGCCATGAAACTCAGCAATCCCGGAATTTTTATTGCATACCTTACTTTTTGATTTGCGGTGTCGGGAATACCTCCTATGATCAGCGGCGCGTTCCTTTCCGTATGAAAGTGCGCTTCCATGGCCGCGAGTTTTTCCGGTTGCCGCCTTGCTACATCCTTTGCGGAAATATCGCCGCTTATAGGTTGCAGGCAGGCTGCGACAGTTCCGAATATAGCAGCAATTTTAAAAGCCTTACTATGAAACTGTATATTTTTCCCCCTCAGGATCATCAGGGCATGAACGCCTGCCACAGCAAATCCGGTTGAAACAAATGCCGCGACACACATATGCAGCGACTGCGAGAACCATGCTTCGTTAAACATCGCTTTTATAGGATCAATATTCAGATACTGACCATCGATATAATCAAAGCCGGCAGGACTGTTCATCCAGGCATTTGCCGCAACAACCAGAATTCCGGAAAGTAACCCGCTGATGCCAACAACTACTCCTGTTACCCAATGAAACCATGGGTTAATCCTGTTCCATCCGTATAAATAAAAGCCCAGGGCTATCGCTTCTATAAAAAACGCCGTCCCCTCTAAAGAAAACGGCATTCCAAATATCGGCCCTGCATGCTCCATAAACCTGGGCCACAGCAGGCCGAGTTCAAATGACAATACAGTACCCGAAACTGCTCCCGTCGCAAAAAAAATAGCAACGCCCTTACTCCATGCCCTGGTCACATCCCGGTAAACGACCTTTTTGGTTCTAAGCCAGTAAAAATGAGCTACCGACATAAAAAAAGGCATTACCATGCCAATACACGCAAAAACAATATGAAAGCCTAAGGAGAAGGCCATTTGGAGGCGGGCAGCTAAAAGATCGTCCATATCTAAACGTTATGTGCTATAAACAAGTCGTATGCAAAAGTACGGCTTATCTGCTTTGCAAAGGTGTTTTTTTGCAATTTTATTGCCGCTGCATATTTGGATCACCCAACTGCCACAACATACCAAAAGATTATTTAATCTCCTATATAGAAATATATTTATAAAATTTATTGATAAATATTTTTATAAAAGAGATAATAAGGAGAGGTTTACCACATTAACCTGTAAAAATCCCTTTAAATCAATTAACATGAAAAATTTAACACATTATTACGTTCTGACACTTTTTGCAATATTATGCCTGATGGGCTGTAAAAAGAATAAAATCACTAAGATGGAAATACCGGCACCTGAAAAGCCCCAGGAAGTTAAAAAGCTGATCCCTGTAAACTTTGAGTCAGCCGGATTAACCGTCCACTTGAAGTATAAGGAAAACACGGCCATGCTTACGGAGCTGGATGAAGGCGGGGGTAATAGAATGGTGATCGACTATACTGCTGATCAATCCCCTTCTAAGCTAGAGAAATATAAAAACGGCAGGTTATTTTATATTGCTTATTATATGCTGGATGAGGAGAAAAAAGTAACTAAAGTACTTACTTTTGATTATGATGATCCCTCGGGTAATTATACCCCTACCGGATCTTATACCTTAGGTTACAATGAGCTGGGACTGCTTCACACCATCAGTTACTATAACGATAAGGATGATCCCGGCAATACCTGTATCCGGTCATATACGAATTCCGGGAGCCTGTCGGAAATAGGACTAAACACTAACGAGGATTCCTGGGACAGGATGACGTATACTTTCGATCAAAAACCTGGGGTTTCAAGTCACATTCCTTACAGCCAGCTATTTACGCTTGAAGTGGATCATTGGTTCCTATTTTGTTCGGGCAACAATATAATGAGCTGCATAAACCAGAAATCAGCATTTGAAAATATCAATTTCAGCTATGAATACAATGAAAACGGCTATCCTTCAAACATAAGCATCAGTAAAAACCAGGCCACCCAAAATATTAAAGTAACCTACAAGACATTGGAATTATGATCATTTCAAAAGTTTACGTGCCCTGAACAGGTTATCGGCTGTCTGCAGAATCTTAGCCCTCAGTTTAGGATTGTAATCAGGGTGGTCTTTTAAAAAGTCAGTTACAATTTCGGCTGCCCTGGCACTTTGATAATACCCTAATGTGGCTTGCAGCCAACTTTGTGGAAAGAAGATATCTCCCGTGGTTTGGATCTCTTCCAGTAGTTCCAGGCTCTTTTTAAGGTAGTTTATCGAAGTAGCTTGTCTTAAAGGGTGGTGCAGGTAGTAAAGCGCCACTCCTACGCTGGCCTCTTTCTGCCTGTTGCTTTTGTTTTCGAGGCTTTTAAAGAAGTCATCTCTTTCAGCCCGATTGGAAGAAAGTGCCGGCATGATAAATTCAAAACGCTTCTGTCTGTCTGCGTTGTTGATACGCGACAGCTGGTCTTTCAATATCGCGGTATTATCTGCTTCTCTTAAAGCCAGGGAAAAAGCGAGAACCGTATAGTCATCCTCGGAAAGTTTTACGCCTTCCGGGGCTTTTTTCGTTTTCCATATGTCGTAAAGACGATCTTTGGCCTCCTTACTCAAAAATACATCCTGAAAGACTTTAAACAATAGTTTTTTAGGGTTCGGCTCCTGCTGTTGAAGCATGGCATTCCAAATATTCTCTTCGGGCAGCCGACCCAGATCGGTTCTTTCCTGTGGAGAAAGGAATTCCCAATAAATGGTACTGATATAATTGGTCATCAGTTTAAGGTTCAGTTCTTCTTTCTCCTTACCTAGTCCTTCGAGAAAGATGCTTAATAACACCGAAGGTTTAACAGACCTGCCGTTAAGCATATTTTCATAGAGTGAAATATAAGCAGCGGCACGGTTTAAGGGCTTGTCGATCGTATACAAGTGATCATACATTGCCTGATCTGCCGGCCATAAACCATAGCCTTGTCCGGATGAGTTGAACAACACAAATAAAGGGACGTCCATTCCCTCTGCGGCGTTAACTTCAACCTTGGGTGCATTTAAATTTACCGTTATTTCCTTGCTATATCCGGGGTAATATAACGTCAGCTCGAAAATCTGGGGCCAGAACCTTGATCTGTCATATTCAGCGGTTTGTTGGATCGTAAACTGACTGATTTTGTTTCCTTTTTGTTTCAGCGTATAATCTATAACCGGCCTTCCCGGCTCATTGACCCATATCTTATTCCATTGTTGCAAATCAGCCGCTGCGTATTTATCGAGAATGGCGATCAGATCAGGCCAAGACGCATTGCTATTTGCAAATTTTTTAAGGTATTCCCGTACCCCCTGTTTAAACTGATCTTTTCCCATCAGCCGTTCCAGCTGTTGCATCATGATCGGCGCCTTGTGATAAATGATATTTCCATATAAAGTCCCCGCATCCTTCAGATTATCAAGATCCTGTCTGATCGGATTGGATCCGGTCGTACGGTCTACACCATATGCTGCAGGGAAATGGTCTGTTAAAAATTTCAAGTCAAATTCAGCTTTACCGACACGTTCTTCAGCACTTTTATCGGCCATAAAATTGGCAAATACCTCTTTCATCCAGACATCCGTAAACCAGTTCATGGTCACCAGATCACCAAACCACATATGAGCCGTTTCATGGGCAATCAGATTACTCCTTGAATTCAGCTGGTCTTTCGTGGCAGTTCCATCTAAGAACAAGGTTGCTGCTTTATATTGTATGGCGCCGACATGTTCCATTCCGCCAAATTGAAAATCTGGTATGGCAGCAAAACCGAATTTCTGAAAAGGGTAAGGAATAGATGTCCAGTCTTCAAAGTACTGCAATGCGTCAGTATGGATTTTAAAGATTTCGTTCATGCTTTTTCTTAGTTTGGCAGTATCTGTTTCCCTGTAAAGGAAATCGCTCATCATACCGCCTACTTTATCATCTTTTTGCTCAAACTTCCCTGCAACAAATGAGAAAAGATAGGTGCTTAAAGTATCAGAGGTTAAAAAGCGATAAGTTTTGCGGCCGTTTGATAAGACCGTATCCTTTAACGCTGCATTGGCCATTACTTTCCAGCTCGCCGGAACTTTTAGCGTTAGATCGTAGGTAGCTTTTATATCTGGCTGGTCAAAGCAAGGAAAAACTGTTCTTGCCCTGTCGGGCACAAATAAAGTATATAGATAATCAGGATTGCGATTAAGGGCAGCCTCGCCCGCCTGAAAGGCGATCTCTACCTGGTTAATCCCTCTCTTTAAATATCTGGCGGGTAGCAGCAAATGTTCGTTAATATGTCTTACCGCCACGGACTGACTGTTTACCACCAGCTTCAATAGCTTCGATTGATTTTCCTTGAAATCCAGTTGTAAATCCTGGTCATTTGCCTGGAGGTCAAAGCGTAATGTTTCTACCGCTGCAATTTTACCCGCCCTTTCAGCAGGAATATCAAACTTAAGTGCATAATTAACCCGGCTTACAATTGATTTTCTGTACACCGCCAGCCGTTTCGAGACGCCGGGTTCGACTTCCTGTCCTATTGCAAATTTTACTGAAGAACAGCATATTAAAATTAAAAAACCAGTGACGAAAGCAG
>CBFGNP010000215.1:0-6843 GCA_965650095.1 uncultured Pedobacter sp.
GATTATACACTGCCCCTACAGAAGATGCTTTGATCTTTGATATTAAAAAAACAAAGGAAATGGGTTTTAATATGATCCGCAAACACATTAAAGTAGAGCCTGCAAGATGGTATTACGAATGTGATAAATTGGGTATGCTGGTATGGCAGGATATGCCGAGTGGTGATCTTGGCAATCATTGGGAACCGAATCTGGGGATTATGGGCGGTGCGGACAAGGACCGTACGCCAGCGTCGGAAGCCATCTACCGTAAAGAATGGAATGAAATCATGACAGAGCTTCATAACTTCCCCTCGATTGTGGTCTGGACGCCATTTAACGAGGCCTGGGGACAGTTCAAAACGAAAGAAATTGCGGCGTGGACTAAAGAAAAGGATCCTTCCAGATTAGTAAACAGTGCAAGTGGCGGTAATCATGTGGTTACCGGGGATATTGTGGATCTGCACCATTACCCGGATCCTAAAATGCCGAGACCGGACATCTTTGGGGCTACGCATGCCATCGTGTTAGGAGAATTCGGTGGGCTGGGCTTACCGGTTCCCGGGCATACCTGGAAGAATAAAGACAATTGGGGGTACCAGTCTTTCAAGACAGCTGATGCGCTTTTTGATAAATATGCTTCATTTATCAAAACCATGCAGCATTTAATAAGAAGCGGATTATCTGCCGCCGTATATACACAAACCACGGATGTTGAGCAGGAAACGAATGGTTTAATGACCTATGACCGGATCATGAAACTGCCTGAAGCAAAGATAAGGGAGCTGAATGACAGCTTGTATCTGATAACACCTCCCTGATCTGTAAATGAAACACACAACCAAACATACGATGAAGCGATTATTTTTTAGTTTAGGGTTTTTGGCTATACTGTTAAATGCAGTTGCCCAGGATCGTTTAGCTCCGGCCTATCCCTTAATTACTCACGACCCTTATTTTAGCATCTGGTCGACCACAGACCAGGTTAGCGGTTCTGTAACCAAGCATTGGACGGGAGCAAACCAATCATTAACAGGAATCATTAAAGTTGATGGGATCCCCTACCACTTTTTGGGTGCCCTGGAAAGGCCCTACACCAATGTGCTTCCAACCTCCGACGATCAGGACTATCAATTCAGTTACACCACCGCAGCGCCGGCGCCGGATTGGAACCGTACGGACTTCAATACGTCTGAGTGGAAATCAGGTGCTGCACCATTTGGTGATCTTGCTGGGGGTGCGGCTACCGCATGGACTTCAAAAGAACTTTGGGTGAGGAGAACTTTTGAACTGAACGATCCGGCATTAAAAGATCTGACGTTAAAATTGAACCACGACGACAACGTGGAGGTCTTTTTAAATGGTCAGATGATCTACAATTTTATTGGCTGGACCAGCAACCGCTTCTCCTATATTCCGGTAAAAGACGCCGTATTAAAACAGCTTAAAAAAGGAAAGAATGTACTGGCTGTTCACATCAGGAATACAGCTGGCGGAGCATGGCTTGATGCCGGGTTAATTTCCAGTGCAGCGCCGTTAAAACAGATCGCTGCTGCGCAACAAAAGCAGTGTAAGATTACGGCTACCCAGACCAGCTATGAATTTAAAACGGGGGGGATAGATCTGAGCCTGAAATTTACATCGCCCTTGTTAATGGATGATCTGAATATGGTATCAAGGCCAATTTCTTATATCACTTACCAGGTAAAATCAAACGATAAGAAAGTTCATCAGGTAGAAGTACTTTTTAATGCCGCAACAAGCATAGCCGTGAATACGGCGGGACAGCCTGTTAAGGTTGAAAAAGCAAATGCAACCGGCCTCTCCGTCCTGAAGGCAGGAACGATTGATCAGCCGGTAATGAAAAAATCTGGTGATGACCTCCGGATAGATTGGGGATATATGTATGTTGCTGTTCCATCCGCAAGCCGGGCAATCCAGTATACGGTTCCCCTAAAAAATGGAGCCCGCGATTTCCTTAAACCGGGAAAAACGGTTAGACAAACCGCCGCCACAGGTGCAAAATTATCTTTAAGTACAGTGTTGTCATTTGGACAGGTTGGAACTGCCGGAAAACAACA
Organism: uncultured Pedobacter sp.; assembly: GCA_965650095.1. Classification (GTDB taxonomy): domain Bacteria; phylum Bacteroidota; class Bacteroidia; order Sphingobacteriales; family Sphingobacteriaceae; genus Pedobacter. Next base: position 2,061 of record CBFGNP010000215.1, read on the forward strand.
ATATGTGATGCTTGGTTATGACGATCTGGAATCAGTTCAATTTTTTGGCAAAAATCTTAAAGCATTCTGGAATGCAGATGGTTCCAGATCTTTTGAAAGCGAGTTGGTTAAAGCGAACAATGTATACGCAGAGGTGATCAGGAAATGCAATGATTTCGATGCATCGTTGTATAAAAAAGCCGTAGCTGCTGGTGGCGAAAAGTATGCGAAACTTTGCGTACTTGCTTATAGACAGGCAATCTCCGGGCATAAACTGGTTAAAAGCCCTGATGGCGAATTGCTTTTTCTCTCCAAGGAGAATTTTAGCAACGGTTCTATCAACACCGTAGATATTACCTACCCTTCCGCACCATTATTTCTGGTTTATAACCCTGACCTGCTTAAAGGGATGTTAAACGGGATCTTTTATTACAGTGAAAGTGGCAGATGGAAAAAGCCATTTGCAGCCCATGATCTTGGTACTTATCCTTTGGCAAACGGCCAGACCTATGGGGAGGATATGCCGGTTGAAGAATCGGGGAATATGATCATTTTGACAGCCGCGATTGCCAAAGTTGAAGGAAATGCCGCCTATGCTAAAAAGCATTGGGAAACTTTAAGTACCTGGGCAGATTACCTGAGTAAAGAAGGGTTTGATCCGGCCAACCAGTTGTGTACGGATGATTTTGCCGGTCACCTGGCTCGGAACACCAATTTATCGGCGAAGGCAATCGTTGCCTTAGGTAGTTTTGGTATGCTCGCGGAACAACTGGGGAAAACCGATGTCGCGACAAAATATAAAAACATGGCCAGGGAAATGGCTCAAAAATGGATCAGGATGGCTGACGCCGGAGACCATTTTTCACTCACATTTGATAAGAAAAATACCTGGAGCCAGAAATACAACCTGGTTTGGGATAAGGTGCTGAACCTTGGCATTTTTCCGAAAGAAGTTTATAAGAAAGAAATTAATTTTTACCTGAATAAGCAAAATGCATTTGGCCTGCCTTTAGACAGCCGCCGCACCTATACCAAATCGGACTGGATCCTATGGACGGCAACGCTCGCCGATAACCGTGCTGATTTTGATAAATTGGTAAACCCGGTCTATAAGTTCGCTGTCGAAACGCCGGACAGGGTTCCATTGAACGACTGGCATGAAACAACCAATGGCAAACAGGTCGGTTTCCAGGCACGTACGGTTGTGGGGGGGTATTCTATAAAATTATTGGATCACTTATTAAATAACAGATAATTAATACACACGTCATGATATTGTTTGAGACGATATGAACCTCAGATGTATAATCTTTATTATTTATTTTTTGCGGGCTGGGACACAGGTATTTGCGCAAACGGAAGATCTTGTAAAATATGTGAATACCCTACAGGGTACCAATTCAAGGCATGAACTGACAAGGGGGAATACCTATCCTACAACCGCTTTACCTTTTGCTATGCATACCTGGACCCCACAAACCGGTAGAAATGGTGATGGCTGGAAGTACCAGTATTTCAAAGATAAGATCAGGGGGTTCCAGCAGGCGCATCAGTGCAGTTCATGGACCAGAGATTACGCGGTCTTTTCTTTGATGCCTATGATCGGGCGGCTCGTTGTAAATGAAAATGAGCGGGAAGCGAAATTTAGCCATGACGATGAAATTGCCAAACCGCATTACTACAAAGTTAAATTTGAGAATCAGATTACCGCAGAGATTTCTCCTTCTGAGCGGGGTGCCCATCTGCGCTTCAGCTATCCGCATGAAGAAAAGAGTTTCCTGGTGCTGGATGGATATACAGGTCTGAGTGGGGTTAAAATTTATCCCCTGGAAAATAAGATCACGGGTTTCGTAAACAATGGAGAGGGATTTAAAAAAGGCTTTAAAAACTTTTTTGTTATCCTTTTTGATCAGCCTTTTAAAAGTTACGGAACCTGGGAGAATAAGAAAAATACTGTCAACGCAAATGAAACCGAAGCGGAAGGGCTTGGGAAAGGGGCATATCTCCAGTTTAAAGAAGGGGCAACCGTACAGGTAAAAGTAGCTTCCTCCTATATTAGCATGGAACAGGCCGCCTTAAACCTGAGCAGGGAACTCGGGGCAGATAAAACACTGGAAGTCACCAAAGCCAGGGCGGCAGGGACCTGGAATAAATCACTGTCCAAAGTTCTTGTTGAGGGTGGAACAGCATCAGATATGGCTACATTCTATTCCTGCTTTTTCAGAGCGAGTATTTTTTCACGGAAGTTTTATGAACTTGACGGAAATGGTAATCCTTATTATTTTAGTCCGTATGACGGTAAAGTCCACCAGGGCTATATGTTTACGGATACTGGATTTTGGGATACTTTCCGTGCTCAATTCCCTTTAAATACGATCATGCATCCGGAGATGCATGGCCGGTACATGCAAGCCCTGCTCGATGCCTACAAACAATGCGGATGGTTGCCTTCCTGGTCATTTCCAAGTGAAGCAGGCAGTATGATCGGCAACCATGCCATATCTTTGCTGGCGGATGCCTGGGTAAAAGGGATCAGGACCTTTGATCCTGATGAAGCGCTGGCAGCCTATTTGCATGAAGCGACGAATAAAGGGCCATGGGGTCCGGCAAACGGAAGAGAGGGCTGGAAAGAATACTGGCAACTCGGTTTTGTTCCCTATCCCAAATACCGGGAGGCCACCGCAAAAACACTTGAGTATGCTTACGATGATTATTGTGCATGGACATTGGCAAAAATGACCGGAAATAATTTCCATGCGGACATTTTTGAACGCCAGATGTACAACTATAAAAACGTATATGACCCTTCGACAAGGTTTATGAGGGGAAGAAATATAGACGGGCGGTGGACGTCAAAATTTGATCCGGCTGAATGGGGCGGTCCATATACGGAAGGGAATGCATGGCATTATCACTGGTCAGTGTTCCAGGATATCAACGGCCTGATCAATTTGATGGGTGGCCGGAAAAACTTTACTGCAAAACTGGATTCTGTATTTTCGGAGCCAGGCAAGGTGAACGTAGGCACCTACGGTGGAATGATCCATGAAATGACAGAAATGGTAATGGCGAAAATGGGCCAGTATGCGCATGGGAACCAGCCGATTCAGCACATGGTCTATCTTTATAATTATGGAGGTCAACCCTGGAAGTCTCAATTTCATGCAAGGAACGTAATGAGTAAGCTGTATAATGCCACGGAAAATGGCTTTCCTGGGGATGAAGATCAGGGGCAGACCGCTTCCTGGTATGTACTGAGCGCACTTGGATTTTATGCTGTAACACCCGGGACAGACCAATATGTGATTGGTAGCCCGGTGTTTAAAAAGGTAACCATTCATCTGGAGAATGGGAAAAAGTTCGTCATCGCCGCTCCGGCCAACAGTGCAGAAAATGTGTACATCAAATCAGCCAGTTTAAACGGGAAAAAATATACGGCAAATTTTATCCGCCATAGCGACATTATGAATGGTGGCCTGCTGAAGCTGGAGATGTCGAACCAACCGGAATTTACAAGGGGACTGGCTGAATCTGATAAGCCATTTTCTCTAAGTCTGGGTAAGTAGCATCCGTACTAAAATAGAAAACGACACCCATCTGGCGACAGGTGCCGTTTTCAAATTAACGCTCTCAAGGGCAATGATACAAAAATTTTATGATATCACAACATTTGATTAACTTTTTTTTAACATTTATGCTTCTGCCCGCCTTTTTCCATTCTTTCTGGGTAGTCGTTATTCATCCGTAAAATATTATTAAATAATTTCTTGCTCTTTGTTTGCTAATATCTAAAATAAATGTACATTTGTATCGAGAGCGTTAATTTAAACGGGAGTAGTCTTCGGATTATTCCCGTTTTCTTTTTAAAACGAATTCCTCCTGGCCTCCTTCAGGTTCTTACGGTTTCTTTTTAACGAAAATCGGAAATAAGCCATGCGTCCTGATCATTAATTTTTTATCTTGTGTTGAATAAACAAACGGATATGCGTGTATTTCTACTGGCACTAATCGGTCTGCAGTCATTTTTTGCCGCTGCGCAGGACAATTTCAGCATCAGCGGCAAGGTGGATTCCCTGAAAAACGGATATAAGATCTATTTGGTTTATCAGGTGGAAGACCAGCAGGTCGTCGACTCCACAGTCGTCATAGACGGCAGCTTTACGTTCGCGGGAAAACTGAACTATCCGGTTTTTTCCAACCTGTATCTGCATAAAAACCCTTACGTGAACAGGCCGGCAAAAGGAGAGGTGATGGACTACCTCGGCTTTTACCTGGAACCGGCGCAGATTCAGATGCGGGCAGCAGACTCCCTGAAAAAAATCGTCATCAGGAATTCGCCGGCAAATGAGTTGCATAAAAAGCTCAGGGGAATGCTCAAAGCTAACGATGAGAAATTTACAGCCCTTGGCAAGGAATTCAGAGCGTTGCCCAAAGAAAGACAAAAGGAAAAGGCCGTGCTGGACAGTGTTATCAAGCGGGAGCAGCAAATATTGGCGGAATCTTACCAGATCCACCTGGATTTTGCAAACCGTTATCCAGAGGCTTACCTCAGCCTGATCAGCCTTTCGCACATTGCCGCTCAGCCTGGCATGACTATCGGCGCCGAAAAAGCCTATCAAAGGCTTCCGCAAAAACTAAAGGATACACCGCTTGGAAAAGGAATACCTGTACAGCTCGCCTCACAGCGCAACACACAGATTGGCAGGATTGCTCCTGATTTTGAACAAAGTACAGCAGAGGGCAAAACTGTAAAGCTATCCGATTTTAGAAATAAATATCTTTTGTTGGATTTCTGGGCGAGCTG
>CBFGNP010000216.1:0-6841 GCA_965650095.1 uncultured Pedobacter sp.
GACAAAATCTGCATCTCCTGAAGTAATTGCATTAGGAAGATTCCCCGATGGTGGGTCAGGAAAACGAAAGTTCCCTATATTTACCCAATTTCCGATAACGGTACCTTCAGCTGCTTTTACAGGAAGTGTAATATCCTGTGGATTGGAAGAGTTTGTTCCCCATAAAGAAAACTCCTTTGGATTCGCAAATTTGTAGGTAAAGCGGTCTCCAATTCTTTCATATACGACGAAGCGGCTCAATTTATAACTTTTTCCTATATCAAAACTGCAGGAATATGGCAACGGCACTCCGTATGCAGTATGCCATCCATTCCCATCTAATTTTCCATCCCATAGATAAGGTGTAAACCAGTCAAAATCTAGTCTGCTGTCTGTACTCAGATTCAGCACATTAAACTTACTTTTATCCATAGCCTCTTCATATAAAGGAATAAGCGGTTTTTGCAGCGTGTCAGAGATATTGCCCCATTTATCGGTGATGTAGACCCCAAACTGTCGTTCAACAGAAGCAAATCCGGTAACTGAATAGTCGATCTTAGCATTCTTAGTAAAGAACTGGTCTTCAATCTCCATGGATTTGGTATTGTTATTATAGCTCATCACTACAATTCCAATTTGCTTCTTTAAGGGATTTTCGCCGGTTATATTTACGCCACCAAAATCAGCGGATAAATTTATGGATGGCCGTACCGACAAATAAACAGGTGTTAAGGGATTAACCGTTACAGTTACGGGATCTGACATTACATTTGCCCTGGTAACGGTATATAAACTCACTTCATAAGCCTCTTCTTTTGCAAATCCATCAACAACAACGGTATCCTGATAATAAGAGGATTTAGCCTCCCTGGCTGTATGTTCATTGATTTTATATTTAGCCAATACATAAAGGATGTTCGCAGAATTAGGAAGATCATAAGTAATGTTTGCTCCACCGTTAAAATTCTCTATTTTAATATTACTGACAGGCATCGGCGTTGTTTTATCCTCGGAGATAACGGCATTGAAACCATTATTTTTCTTGCATGCTGTGATACTGGCTATCAGTATCATCAGACAAGGCAAGCTATATTTTTTTATGTTCATGATCATATCGTCTTTATATAGGATTACCAAAAAGGATTTTGAACCAGATTCGGGTTCACTGACAAATTATCGGACTTAATTGGCCATAGATAATCTTTTGTATTAAATACAGGGACAAACAAATTACGTGGACGGTAGTAATTTACTGCCTGGTCGTCAAAAATGCTCCACCCTTGCATTGGCTTAGCCATTACCGTCTGTAATTCCTTCCAGCGGCGTAAGTCCCATCCTGGTATACATTCAAAAGCAAGTTCAATTCTTCTTTCCCGGTGAATGATCTGACGAAGACCGGCCTGATTAGTATATTTTGAAGGAACTGTAGAAAGCTGGGCCGTCCATGCTTCAGCAATAGTTGGAATTTTAGCTCTCTTTCTTACTTCATCAATATATGGCAACACCTCTGTATAATTTTTTCCTTGTTCATTCAATGCCTCTGCATACAATAAATAAAGGTCTGAAAGCCTCATTAAAGGAAAATGGAAATTTTCGTAGGTAAAGCGATCGTTGTAAACACTTAGGTAATTCACCAGTTTTTTTGGCCAGTATCCCGAAATATTTGTATGACTCTGATCTTTAGGCCCCGCATGACTCGTTGTACCTCTTGCCTGTACATAATTTGCGTTTGCCGGATCTGACAACTGTCCATTGCCATACCAAACACCCCCGTCAAATGCTATAGAAGCATAAAATCTTGGCTCCCGCTTAAAATGTGCCTTTACGGTTTCATACCCATTGTGGATATAATACTGGTCTTCATCAGTTCCAGTTTCTAAGGTATACCTGTTTCTATAGTCCCAGGTTCTATCTTCATCGATCGGAAGTCCGTTATTCGTGTAAAACAATTCCTGTTGGGCAATTGGCACAGCAAAAAAGCCTTGGGCGCTGCCTATATTCAGGGCCGCTGCCGCCGTTAAACGTGGCATAAATCTTTCCTGTCTTCCAAATCCGAAATTGGGCGCCATTCCCCAGATCAATTCTGTATTCAGTTCCCATTTTTCAGTAATGGCTGTCTGAAATGTTAAAACATTGATTAATTCCTGAGGAAGATTGGCTGGCATATTTGCTGCTGGTGTGAAGGTGTGTAACTTTAAACCTGCAGCCAGACAAGCCTTTAAAGCCACAGCACATGCTTCCGCAGCGCGGTCCCATTTCTTAGGATCTTCTTGCTGACTAAATAATGTCTGTCCGTCTTTATTGCTAAATCCGGCATAATCGGTATTTCCATTGAACAGCGGACTTGCGGCGGTGACTAAAATCTGTGCTTTTACAGCACGTGCAATGAGCCCTGTTATTCTTCCCAGTTCCTGCGCCTGATTTTGAATTTGGTTAGGTAGATCAGGAGTCGCTTCATCCAGCAAGCGCACCATATAATTTACCACAGAATCTACCGGATTTCTTTTTACTCTGGTTTCTTCAATTGAACTGTTAATAGGCAGGTTCACATCAGTAATTGGTATTGGCCCATACATCCTGAACAAATAAAAATGGTAGTAAGCCTTCAAAAACTTTGCTTCAGCAATCCATCTTTTCTTTTCCGATTCCCCGAGGTCGATCGGCTTGTTTATGTTTTCCAACATGGTATTACAACGTCTTATGGCACTAAACATGGCTTGTCCGCCTTCATTACCGTCCCAATAATTCAATCCGGGAACGCCACTGGTTTGTGTGCCCCTCATCATATTAAAGCCCACAGCATTGATCGCCTGGGTATCATTTATTTCATTTGGCGCGGGGAATACGATTTCCCCAGAAGTAGCAAAACCTGCATCCATCCAGGGCTCTTGTAAACGCTGTAGCGTAGCGTAACAGCTAAATAAATAATTTTCAGCTTCATTACGGTTTCTAAAAGCATAATCAATGGTACCTACGTTATCTGGTGTAACGTTCAGATACTTTTTACACGATGTTAAGGACAATGCCAGTACAGCGGTGTATAAAATTCTTGAATATAATGACTTCATGTCTTAATTCCTTATATTAACTATAAACTAACATTTATTCCGAGGTTATATACCTTTTGTAAAGGGTAAGAGAATCCATTTCCCCCTATTTCAGGATCCCACATGGTGAAGGGACTCCAGGTAACCAGGTTAAGGCCGCTAAAATAAACTCTTAGCTTTTTCATTTTTATTCTATTGGCCAGCTTCGACGGAAGGGTATATCCTACTTCCAGGGACTTCATCCTCAGGAAGCTGCCGTCACGCAACCACCATGAACTATTCTGACGGTTGTTTTCGATCACCGCACCATTAATTCCAAGCCTTGGGTATAAGGCATATAAATTCTGGTTATCCTCCGACCAATGGTCGTCTGCAAATTGTTGAATTACCTGCGTATTGCCAGGCAACCAGGAATCAGGGCTTTTAATAAACGGACTTGTTCTGCCTGGATCGATTACAAACGAAATCCCGGCTTGTCCCTGAAAGAACACATTCAGATCAAAGTTCTTATATCCGGTAGACATCCCAAATCCATATACTATTTCAGGTACAGTAGGGTTTCCAAACCAGGTCTGGTCTTTGCCATCTATTACCCCATCACCATTTAAATCCCTGTACTTGATATCGCCACCCATTGGCGCAACACCATTGTTACTGAATATTTGTCTTGGTGAATTTCTTGCTTCATTATCGTCAACAAATAGCCGTTCAGCGATATAGCCGTAATTTCTGTTGAGCGAAACCCCATTATGAAGACGGTATCTCTCATCAAAATCAGGCTCTTCATATTGTGTATATTTATTTTTAGCGAAAGTAAAATTAGCAATGGAGGAGATCCATAGATCATTGCTAAAGGAATGTTTTCCATCAATGGAAAATTCTATCCCTTCAGACTCTACTTTGCCGATATTCGCCGATATATTTGATTCCAGTCCCATTGTACTAGGAATATCCTTTCTTTCCTGCAAAATATCAGATTTATAGTTCTTATAGACCTCGGTCGTCAACCTAATATTTTTAAGAAAAGTCAGCTCGAGCCCCAAATTAATTTGTTTGGATACCTCCCAGGTCACATCTCTGTTTTCGTAGTTATTAATAACCACGCCATTATGTGAATAGCTGAGATTTGTTCCGAATGAAGCGGGATTTCCTCCATTTAAATTAACATCTGACAAATAGAAAAACCTTCTGTCACTGATGGCATCATTACCAACCAGGCCGTAACTACCCCTGAGTTTCATTCTATCGATGATATTGGCCAGGTTTCCATAAAATTTCTCACCTGATACAATCCATGAAGCGCCAACTGTTGGAAAAAAACCAAATCGATGGTTTTCTGAGAACCGTTCTGATCCGTTATAGCCAAAGTTGAATTCAAGGAAATAACGGCTTTTATAGGCGTAGGTAGCACGTCCGGACAAGCCTAAATTTCTAAATGGCAATGAATTAAACAAAGTATTTGCATTTGCATTTAGCAGCTGTTGTTGTGTTCCAATCAGTGCGGCACTCACGTTATGGTTTTCATTAAGATCGGCCGAATAATCCAGCACACCTTGCAGATAAAGGAAAGTATTTAATGTACTTGCACCTGCATAATAATTTAAATATTCCCTTGCCTGCTCCGGCTTATTATTAATCCAGTTTAAGGTGTATTGATTTGAAGGCTTATCATAGGATTTCACATTATAAAAATAAGGTGCGTAAGCCAGTTCAGATTCAAACCGTGCATACCTGTTGGTGCTGAATATCGCTTTAAAATTTAACCCTTTAGCCAGAAAATCCAATTTCTGGCTCAAATCCAGCTGCGCAAGCATTCTGGATTCAGAGAATCTTCTATTTCCCCTCAACAAGGCTGCATAGGGGTTGATGTTTTTTACATCGGTTGATGAACTAGGCGGAGTGGTTCCATCGGGTAGCACAGTGGCATCTGTGTTATTACCAAAAAGAATGTGCTGTACACCCGCATTAGCACCATCAGGTTCATAGTAAGCAGGAAAGTCAACCGGACTGGTATGTGTAGCAATGTTATAAAGATCGGTTGCAAAAGATGGATCATTGGTCATAGGTCCTACATATTCATTAAAATTACCTGACAAACGAACGATCAGTTCAGTACTTCTCGTAAGGTCAATATTAATATTTGAACGCAACTGGTAGTTTTTGAACCGCACATTATTTTTGTTGTTGTTTCTAATGTCTGTTCTTAATATTCCATTGTCGTTAGAATAAGAACCGGCAATATAGTAACGGGCCACGCCGCCACCTCCAGAAACATTCAGATTGGCCCTTTCTGTAGTTGTACGTTTTTTAAACAGCATATCCATCCAGTTTACAGCAGGATAAACGTATGGATTACTACCCGGCAAGCCATTTAGAGATGCCTGGGTATTCATTATTTTATTTGGCGTATAGGGTGCTCCAGGTGAATTCCTGGTGATTAGGGCTTCATTATAAAGCTTCATGTAGGTAATTGGATCTGCGATTTCCAAAGAGTTAATCGGCTCAGAAGCTGAGCCCTCCAGTCTGAGGTTAATCTGGACTTTTCCAGCTTTTCCCTCTTTGGTTTTAACCAGGATTACCCCGTTCCCTCCTCTGGCACCATACAGAGCTGTTGCACTCGCATCTTTCAAAATAGAAAAGCTTTCAATGTCATCAACCTGCAGACGGGCAAGATCAGAAGAAGTCATTTCGACATTATCGATCAGAATTAGAGGGTCTCTTCTATAGCCAAATGTAGTTACGCCTCTGATAAAGAAGTTAGAGTTGTCCTGGCCTGGTTGCCCACTTGGCTGAAAAGCAATAACACCGGAAATTTTACCGGCCAATGCAGAAGTAAGGTTGCTGGCGGGCACTTTCAGGTCGCCCGGACGCACTGAAGATACAGCTCCAACAATGGCTTCCTTACGCTGTTTCTGTCCCATTGCGGTAATGACAACTTCATCGGCCTGAATGCTACTTTCAACCAACTTGATATCGAGTACGTCGGTTTTGATGGTAACAGTTACCCTTTGCTCGACATAACCTATATAAGAAAAACGTAGGATAACACCAGGCTCTATGTCCAGTATAAACCTACCGTTATTATCTGTTTGTGTGCCTGTATTGGCCTTGTTGACTGCAGCCACAACTACTGCCGGAATGGGTAAACCTGCGGCATCTGTTACTTTACCCGTAACTGTTTTTTTATTGGCTGTTTGAGAAAAAGCCTCCGGGGTAACTGTTGCGATCAGGGAGAGTATAATTAAACAGCTAAGTGTAGGTATACAACTTAACTTTTTAGGTACTAAAGCGTACCTGTAAAACCAGTAAAAGTGTTTCATCAATTATTTTAAGTTTTAAAGTAATGAGTTCTATACAGATTAGACTCTAAATGTGATCATTTAAGGAAATGCAAAAATTGCACAATTAAAATCATTCAGGAAGTATTACAGTGAAATAACTGCTGGGATTTAATTTGAGGTTTGGGCATATGAGATGCCACAAGTTCTAACGTTTTCATAATTTATATTTGGTTGGTTTGTTTGTCGTTCAGATAGATATTGCACTACACTACCCTATACTACTATCAAAAGTATGAAAATATTTTATAATCTAAAATTTATTTTCCTCAAATGTTTTTAATATAAATTGGCCTTAGGAATGTGCCATCTGGATAGAAGACAATGGGAATCGACGGCATAGCGTTTATTCTACAACGAACTCCTTCTGATTAGTTCATTTCTCATCACATGTTGTATTGGTTTTCTGGACAAAACAAAGGCTGCTGCCATTTCGCCCATTTTAGCGAAGTCAATTGAAAAAGTGGTTATCCCGTC
>CBFGNP010000217.1:0-6836 GCA_965650095.1 uncultured Pedobacter sp.
GGAACTGGCAGTGACGGCCGATAAAAAGCAGCAAAAGAAGCTGGTTAAGCAATGTGATAAAGAAATTAAAGAAATGTTTAACCGCGAAATTAAAGAGCTGACAATAACTCAGGGACAGATTTTAACTAAATTGATCGACCGGGAGCTCGGCCGAACGACCTATGATATTATAAAAGAAACCAAAGGTGGCGTTACGGCGTTCCTATACCAATCTGTGGCGAGAGTGGTAGGCCATAACCTGAAAAGTACATATAGCCCGGAGGAAGACAGGGACATTGAGTCCATTATCATTTCTTCAGGGTTTTACCAATAAAATTATGTCTGACCTATCTAAAAGCGTGCATCAGTTTAAGGTGAAATTCATTAATGGAACTGAAAAGAATCTCTCAGAATACAAAAACAAGGTGCTGCTTATTGTTAACATTGCCTCTGCCTGTGGTTTTGCTCCCCAGCTACACGAACTTCAGCAGCTGAGGGAACAGATCGGTACCGAAAACTTTGAAATACTCGGCTTTCCTTCAAATGACTTTGGCAGACAGGAGCCCCTGGATGGTGAGGATATCCATGCTTTTTGCGAAGTGAATTATGGAGTTAAATTTCCGGTATTTGAAAAGATCATGGTGCGTGGTGATCAGGCACATCCCTTATTTAAATTTCTTTCAGAAAGCTCCACGCCGAGATGGAATTTCCATAAATACCTGATCAATAAAGAGGGGAAGGTAGTTGATTACTTTTTTCCATTTACAAAACCGCTTTCTTCGAAAGTAAAAAAGAAGATACAGCGGTTGTTTTAATTTTTTAAAGCACTATAAGCATATATGAAGTTAGATATACTGGTACTCGCCGTTCATCCGGATGATGCGGAATTGGGATGTTCGGGAACTATTTTAAAGCACATCGCTGCAGGGAAAAAAGTAGGGATCATTGATCTTACAAGAGGCGAACTGGGTACACGGGGATCGGCAGAGATCCGCGATCAGGAAGCCGCAGATTCAGCAAAGATTATGGGGCTGCATGCACGTGAGAACCTGCGGTTTAGGGACGGATTTTTCGAGAACAATGAAGCTCATCAGCTGGAAGTAGTTAAAATGATCCGCAAGTACCGGCCGGAAATCGTGCTGAGCAATGCGCTTCAGGACAGACATCCTGATCACGGCCGGGCAGGGGATCTGGCTAATGATGCCTGCTTTTTATCGGGCTTATCTAAAATAAGCACAAAGCTGTATGGACAAGCGCAGGAGGGCTGGCGACCGAGGCTGATATTACAGTATATTCAGGACCGATACATTCAACCTGATATTATTATTGATATTACGCCTTATTTTGAAACTAAAATAGCAGCTATCAAAGCATTTAAGACCCAATTCTTTAATCCCGAGCTGGATGAGCCCGATACCTACATCTCTTCACCGGATTTCTTTGAAAGCGTAATTGGGCGTGCCCGCGAATTTGGAAAAGCTGTTGGGGGAACTTACGGAGAAGGCTTTACCTCACGCAAACTTTTGGGCATAGACAATTTGTTTAATCTGAGGTAGTTGTCATTAACACCGTTGCTGAATGCGTGAAAAGGTCAACAAAAAGCAGTATATTCTGTTTTTATTTTTAAACAGCTATCATGGCCAACATCTTTTCATCCCTAAAAAATGCTTATACCCTTTTTAAAAGTGTTGATTTTCAGAAGCTGGAAGCACTTTCGAAAAAGATAGACCTGCCCAAAATTGTCGATTCTGTTTCTAACCTTGACGAGACCCAGTTACAGGGGCTCATGAAGATGATCGGAACAGCGCACAAAAAAAGGGAATTGCCACCCATAGAAGGCGATTTTTATCACCTGGGTGATGAAGCTTTGAAAGACGAGGACAGGGCCCTGCAGCTTAAAGTCCGCGCTTTCCTTGAAAAAGAAGTGAAGCCCCTTGTAAACAAATACTGGCTTAAAGCGGAGTTCCCTTTTGAGCTGATCCCCAAAATTGCGGAATTAAATATTTGTGGTCTAACCTATCAGGGTTATGGATGCCCAGGCAAATCGAATCTGATGGAGGGGATACTCGCGATGGAAATGGCCAGGGTAGATACTTCTATTTCTACGTTTTTCGGTGTGCAAAGTGGCCTGGCTATGGGTTCTATCTACCTGTTGGGATCCGAATCACAAAAGCAAGCTTGGCTGCCGGATATGCAGCAGATGAAAACAATAGGGGCTTTTGGTTTGACCGAACCGGAAGTGGGATCTGCTGTAGCAGGGGGGCTGACGACCACCGCTAAAAGGCGGGGAAATAAGTGGGTGCTAAATGGGCAGAAGAAATGGATAGGCAATGCTACTTTCTCAGACATTACGGTGATATGGGCCAGGGACGTTGATGACAACCAGGTTAAAGGTTTCCTGGTGAGAAAAGGGACAAAGGGCTTTTTCGTAGAAAAAATGCTGAATAAGATGGCTCTGCGTATTGTGCAGAACGGACTCATCACCTTGATCGATTGTGAGATTGACGAAGAGGATCGTTTGCAAAACGCCAATTCGTTTAAAGATACGGCCAGGGTCTTAAAAATGACGAGGGCAGGGGTAGCCTGGCAGGCCGTAGGCTGTGCAAGAGGAGCATATGAAAGTGCCTTAAACTATACAAAAACAAGAAAACAGTTTGGGAAGCCGATCGCTTCCTATCAGCTGATCCAGAACCACCTGGTAGAAATGCTCGCCAACCTTACTGCTATGCAAACCCTTTGTTTCCGGCTTTCTCAATTGCAGGACCAGGGCTTATTAGCCGATGAACATGCTTCATTGGCAAAAGTATTCTGTTCCATGCGCACCCGAGATGTGGTGAGCCGGGCAAGAGAAGTAATGGGTGGCAACGGAATCCTGCTGGAATATGATGTGGCCAGGTTTGTTGCCGATGCAGAGGCTATCTATTCTTATGAAGGCACCAAAGAGATCAATACACTCATCGTCGGCCGGGCCATTACCGGTTTCTCGGCCTTTGTTTAAGAGATCAGTTAAAAGGTTTTTTTACGACACTAGCATTGCCCATTGCAGTTTTTTCGTAAAGGGCAACGCAATACTGGTTAAACTGAGGATCAAAATTTACTTTTCCTGCATACAGGTTCCCGGGAACAGGGCTTCCAGGTAAAAAGAAATAAACCTTGGTATTGCCGCCTTTATGATGCGGCATGAAATTACCGTAAGCTGCCATTTCTGCTGCAGCAGTATCCGTTACGGTAACGGCAAATATGTGTTGTACAGGACCGGTATTGTTGTCGTTACGATAATGGGCAACCTCTTTAAAATCACCCTTCAGGTCATTAACGCCAGGCTGCATAAACGTGCCCTTTAACATCCATACCACCAGTACAAGTATCGCTATGGTCAGGACAGTGCTTAGTTTTTTATTTCCCATTATAAAGTGGGTAAGATCCGTTCCATCACAGCTAGTCCTTCATCTATATGCTTTTTTTCAACACATAAGGCCGGCCTGAAGCGGATGGTCTGATTGGCACATCCCAGAAACATTACCTTGTTATCCAGTCCTTTTTGTATAAAGGTATCGCGCATGGACTTGTCGGGGAAATCAAAAGCGCAAAGCAAACCCTTACCGCGAACATTGCTCATCTTATCATATTTTTCGGAAAGCCGCTGCAGGCCTTCTTTTAAATACTGCCCAACCACAGCTGCATTGTTGCAGAGGTTATCTTCGGCAATAATCTGCAGGATTTGCGAAGACCTGACCATGTCAACCAGGTTTCCTCCCCAGGTAGAATTGATGCGGGATGAGACTTTAAAGACATTGTTTTCTACCTCATCTACTTTGTTGCCTACCAGTATACCACAAACCTGCATTTTCTTACCGAATGCCAGGATATCAGGACGGGCTTCCTGGCTAAAATGCTGGTGACACCAAAATTTACCGGTCAACCCTACGCCTGTCTGCACTTCGTCGTAAATAAGAAAAGCATCGTTTTCATCCGCCAAAACTTTCAGCTGAATTAAAAATTCCTCTCGCAGGTGGTTGTCCCCTCCCTCAGATTGAACAGGTTCCACTATGATTGCACAAATATCATCTTTGTGCGCTGCAAATGCCTGTTTAATCCTGGCAATAGAGGAGGCCTCTGTCTCCAATGTCAATTGTAGATGATCACCCTCCTGAGGAAATTTAACTACCGGCACTGGAACCCTTGGCCAGTCGAATTTTGCAAACCATTTGGTTTTATCAGGAAGGGTATTTGTTAAACTTAATGTGTAACCGGTACGGCCATGAAAGGCTTTCTCGAAGTGCAGCACTTTAAAGCCTCTTTCCTCCTTATACCCTTTAGCGAAATTTTTCTGTACCTTCCAGTCCATCGCCACCTTGATCGCATTCTCAACTGCCAGTCCACCACCTGCAATAAAGAAAGCATGAGGCAGGTAATCAGGAATACCGTGTCTGGAAAACGTATCTACAAACTGTGCATACTGCTGGGTGTACACATCGGAGTTCGATGGGTTGGCCAGTGCAGCCTGCAAAAGGTTTTTTTTGAATACCTCATCATTGACCATTTTAGGATGATTATAGCCCAGAGGTACCGAAGCAAAACACGTAAAGAAGTCGAGCAGGGTACGTTTGTTTTTTGAATCATATATATAAGCACCCTGACTTTGTTCCATATCGTAAGTCAGATCAAATCCATCTGCTAAGATGTGCTTACTCAAGGTTTCGTTTACCTTGTCCGGAGCTACAGTCAACTGATACATAATTTCCTTTTTTTTGGTATATATCAAATGTACTTAAAAGTGTTAAACTAACCAATACGGATAGCTGAGATCCGGGAGAATAAAGCGCAGCGCACCGGCCAGAAACAAATGGCTAAAATTTGATGAACAAGAACACAATACTAATGTGCTTCAATGATATTCTCAGATGTTTTAACGCATTTGTAAGCTGGTTTTCCACAGTTCTTTTAGAAATGGACAAACGGTTAGCGATTTCATCATTTGACAAATGCTCTTTTCTGCTCAAAAGAAATATTTCCCGGGCACGGTTGGGTAATTCTTCAAGAAACGAATCGATGTTGGCTTCTAATTCTTCGCAATTAAATTTTTCCTCAACTGAATTCTGCACGGTATGGAGATCAACCAGTTTATAGTCTTCCACATATTTTATATCCAGACTTCTCAGGCCTTGTTTTCTTTTATAGACGTGGTACCGTGATGAAGCCAAGAGATACCCTTTAATCGATTTTATATTCAGTACTTGTCTTCTATTCCATATGTTCAGGAATATATCATGACTGATCTCTGCACAGGCCTCGGGATCTTTAAGATAGTAAAAGGCGGTAGAATACACCTTAGACCAATAGCGATCAAAGAGAATATTAAAACCTTTTAGTTCATCATTCTTGATCGCAATCCATAACTCGGTATCAGTGGCCTTATCTGTTAGCATATTTGGTGAAATAAATCTAAGGGTTAATAATTATAATCCGGCAACTATTAATTTATTTTCATTTGTGATGTGTGTGCCTTCCCAAAACCAGCTCTATATCATTAACCGAGTGTAAACTAAACCCACCGTTCGTGAAAAAACATGAATACCTTTCTCTTTTTGAGAAGCATTTATCCGGCACAGCAAGCCCGGAAGAAGAACAGGCGCTTATTGACCATCAGGATGATTTTGACTTTAAGGATTACCCTTGGGATCATCATACAATGGGCGAAAAAGAGGGGGTAAAAGCGCTGTTACGACGCAAGCTGGATGAGCGTATCCATCAATCTCCTAAAGTAAAAAAGATCAACTTTAAGCGATGGGGCATCGCCGCAGCCGTATTACTTGCTTCGCTGATGACATTGTTCTATGCTGTAAATGTAAAAGATAGAGAGCCGCATTATTTAGGGAAATTAACTGCTAAGCCAATTTTACCGGGTGGAGATAAAGCCGTTCTGACACTGGCTGATGGATCCACTGTTATTTTAGGTGCGGCGGTTCCCGGTAAGACTATAAACCAAGGGGGTACATTGATCTCTGCAGCCGATAAAGGACTATTGGTTTATCAAAGTACAGGAAGGGAGGATCAATCGGAAACAGCCAGCTTATTTAACAAGGTCAGCACACCGCGCGGCGGACAATATCAGGTCGTATTGCCGGATGGAACCAGGGTTTGGCTCAATGCCTCATCATCCCTATATTTTCCTGCCAGGTTTACAGGGCGGGAGCGAAATGTTCAGCTTAAGGGTGAAGCGTATTTTGAGGTCGCCAAACATAAACACATGCCTTTTATAGTTCAGGTGAATGAAATGTCTGTTAAGGTACTGGGAACGCATTTTAATATTATGGCTTATGAAGATGAGCCGGACATCAATACAACCTTGCTGGAAGGCGCTGTAGCCGTATCCAGCTTAACCCACGTAAAAATTTTAAAACCCGGACAACAGGCAAATCTGAAGCGGGAAACCGGCTCGATCGGTGTAAAAAATGTCAATACCTCAGAAGCTATAGCCTGGAAAAACGGCAATTTCACATTTACCGACGACAGCATAGAAACGATCATGCGGAAGATTTCACGCTGGTATGATGTTGATGTCCGGTTTACCGGCAATCTTTCGGATAAGTCGTTTGCCGGGTCTGTTTCAAGGTACGAGCAGGTATCGGAGGTGCTTAAGATGCTTGAACTTACCGGAACTATTCATTTTAAGATAGAGGGAAGGAGGATTACCGTGATGCCCTAATCAATTATTTAACGGTTTGATGGTAAAAAACCGGAAGCGGTTGCAACGCTCCCGGGAATATCCAGGCTAAACCTCATTATAAAAAAGATAACTACATCTCATTACTGATTTAACCCAAATATTCAAATGTATGAATTTTTATTCTCTG
>CBFGNP010000218.1:0-6823 GCA_965650095.1 uncultured Pedobacter sp.
GGCATGATGATCTTGCTGTAGGCAAGCAAAGCAGCATCTGCACTTTCCGGCTCATGGTTGTTGTTTAACGAAGCCAGGTTGATCTTGATTCCTGGAATGCGTTGTGTGGCCAGGGCCAGTCCGAAATTCATCCGGTTTAACAAAGATCCAGTGTTGATCCAATACTGCCCCTTATCCGGAAACCCTGTTGGGGCCTGATAGTAATACATACGCTGTCCCATCTTATTGATCCAGGCATACAACTGATTGGGCTGGTTAATTTCAGCATTTAAACTTCGTACAGCGCTTATCGCCAGTTCAAAAGGAGATTTGGTTTTTTCACGCAGGGCTTCCCTGCTCCAAAATTCAGGCGCTGCAACCATAGTGATCATGACCTGCCTGATATCTCCGTCTGTTCTCGCGAAGGTCTTCGCCATTTTATCCACCAGGGCCGGTGAAGGATTGTCATTCACAAATCTCGTCGCAATTTTTGTTGAAATAAATTTTGCGGTCGAAGGATGACGGGCCAGCATGGTTAGCAACTCGAGCCCCTCTTCGTATCCTCGATTTGCAGGAAACCGTTTACCCAGTACTGTTTTCTCCCCGTTGTCATGGCGTGTCGGCATAAACAGAAAATCACCTTCATGGACAAAACCACGTTTTTCCAATGCGCTTTCTCCAACCCGATCCATCAGGTTTTTTGCTGCTGATCCATATCCGTTATCACCCATAGGGGCAATTGTCCATCCAGTCAGGACCCTCGCGGCCTGTGTTACATCGCTTTGGGTATAGCCTCCATCAACCCCCAGAGTATGTAACTCCATCACCTCACGGGCATAGTTTTCGTTTAGGCCGCCTTGTTTCTTTTTACCTTGTAGTTTCTTCAGCACAGGCGAATTGTTTTTTATTACAGCTGGCTTGCCATTCATTCTTGCCCTGGCTCCCTGGCGTTTCCTGGCCACAGCACCCTCCCCAATTTGCATTCGCATGCCATCATTATTTGCTGCCGGTTTTCCACTGCTCGAAAAATTATCCAGGTATATGAGCATGGCCGGCGATTTTGCCGTTGCCAGCAATAAGGTCTGGAACTTTCCGGTTGCATTGGGTCTGATCACATCACGTTCGTAAGCCGGGACAAACGAAGCACATTGATTTTTCGTCAGGGAAACATTGAAATGATTAAACCAGAAATCAGTAAGTAATTCATGTAACTGATTATTAGTATAGGCAGCTCTTAGTATTTTCTGACTGAAAAACTGTCGGTAAAGCTCCTGTTGCGGCCTGAAGCCTTTCGATTCCATGTAAGCTTTTACCTGTTGGCGGTACGCCTTGCCATCGGACTTGTTTACCGAATCCTTATCAATAAAACCTTCTTTTATAGCCATACGGACGGCCTGTCCGGGGCGTGGATATTTACTTTCTACTTCCGTATTACTTAGGTAGATGTCGTCATATTGTTTTAATAGTTTATCCAACTGCGCATCTTCAATCTTTCCATCCAGCTGTTGTTGAAACCATTTTTCAAGACCCATTTTAACAACCTCATCAATATCTTCGGCTTTGGCCCCATAAGTAAAACGGCTTAAAAGATGTGCCGCAGCCTGTCGCTCGTTTAATCCTGCTTGTTTATAAGGAAATGCAAATTTAACCGCAGCCGGCTTTTCCTTTTGAAAGGCCGTGCACAATAGAGTAACAAAAAGCACAAATACGAATGAAGAGATAACTTTGCCGGGTGTTTTCATCGTTTTACAGGTTATATTTTTGATTATATTTCTATGACAATAAAAATAAGATAAGGATTAATGGGACGCGAAATTTAATATTGCAGCGAGCTGGAATACAGCGCACCTGCTAATGTATATGTTCCGGTTGCAGCATTTCCTTGCTGCCCAACATCATAACGCTTAAAAGTCGTTACTGATATTAAAACCCTGTTTCAATAATTGTTATCTGAACAAGCTAACGACTTCAAATCCTGACTAAACACCTTCGATTGTCAGTTTTTTTTAATTTTTTCTTTCAACATAACCTGCAGATGCATTGTTTAGCTAGTTTTGATTGCCTCTTAACATTTTATTCGTATGCAGTTCGAACTAACTCCTATTGATATCGTTAATGACATCAGCAAAGCAGATTTTGAAAAATACTATCTGAACGCCCGGAAACCATTGATCATTAAAAACATGTCTAGAACATGGCCGGCATATGATAAATGGAGTCTTGATTACATGAAAGAGATGGTCGGTGATCAAACTGTGCCACTTTATGACAGTTCGAAAGCTGACCCTTCGAAGCCAATTAATGCCGCAGCGACCGAAATGAAGTTTGAGGACTACGTTGAACTCATCAAAAGTACCCCGACCGATCTGCGCATCTTTCTTTTTGATCCGATTAAGCAGGCACCTAAACTACTGGACGACTACAGAGCGCCGAAAGACTTAATGGGTGGCTTTCTGGATAGCTATCCAAATATGTTCTTTGGAGGAAAGGGCTCTGTAACCTTTTTACACTATGATATAGACCTGGCTCATATTTTTCATACGCACTTCAACGGTCGAAAGCATGTGATCCTGTTCGAGAACAAATGGAAGGAACGCTTATATCAGATCCCTTACGCTACCTATGCTCTGGAAGATTATGATGTAGAGCGCCCTGATTTCGAAAGATTTCCTGCATTAAAAGGGGTGAAAGGCGTAGAAGCTTTCCTGGAACATGGTGACACCTTGTTTATGCCGACAGGATACTGGCACTGGATGAAATACCTGGATGGATCCTTTTCAATCAGTCTGAGGGCATGGGACAAATCATGGGCAGTAAAAGCAAAAAGCTTGTATAACCTTACGTTGCAGCGCAAATTTGATGATTTTATGAAAGCCAATTTCAGGGAAAAATATATGGCCTGGAAAGAAGAGCTGGCTATTAAAAGGGCGCACCGGGCACTGGCCAGACAAAAGCCCGCCTGATCATTAGGGTCTACCCACCTGCCATCATGAATTTATTTCATATTGACGTTATGGTGCTAAGGAAATTTTATATGTTTGTTCTAAAATAAGGTCGGTAATGGCATTAAGCTGTTCACAGGTATCTTATCCTAAAAAATATGAGCTTTATTTTAAAGCCGGTAGATACCGTAGAGCACATCAGCCCTGCTGATTTCAAAAAGAACTACCTCGATGCGCGGCGCCCTTTGATCATTAAAGGCCTGACAAAAACCTGGCCGGCCAGGGAAAAATGGACCACAGATTATTTGAAGGAGATCGGCGGAGACTTAAAGGTGAGCCTGATGGATAACTCGAAAGCAGATCCATCTAAACCCATCAATGCCTCAGTGGCTGAAATGCGTTTTGGCGATTACCTCGACCTCATCAAATCAAAACCAACTGAACTCAGGATCTTTTTCTTTAACCTGTTCAAACATGTACCAAGTCTGATTGATGACATTGTTATTCCCAAAGACCTGATGGGCGGCTTTATTGAAAGCATGCCGGCGATGTTCTTTGGCGGATCGAATTCTGTTAC
Source organism: uncultured Pedobacter sp. (assembly GCA_965650095.1). Lineage (GTDB taxonomy): Bacteria > Bacteroidota > Bacteroidia > Sphingobacteriales > Sphingobacteriaceae > Pedobacter. Next base: position 3,499 of record CBFGNP010000218.1, read on the forward strand.
TTTTTTACATTACGATATCGATCTTCCACACCTTTTCCATACGCATTTTGGTGGCCGAAAACACATCATATTATTCGACAATAAATGGAAAAAACGCCTTTATTGCATCCCAAATGCTACCTATGCGTTAGAAGATTACGATGTAGCCAATCCCGATTTCGAGAAGTTCCCAGCTTTAAAAGGGGTTGAAGGATATGAAGTATTCCTGGAGCATGGCGATACCTTATTTATGCCAACAGGAATGTGGCATTGGATGAAGTACCTTGACGGTTCTTTCTCACTAAGCCTCCGTGCATGGGATGCCTCTGTCACGAGGAAAGCACAAAGCGTATTTAATCTTGCCATCAAAGGTGGCTTAGACAGCGTATTAAAAATGGCCTTTAAAGCCCCTTATGCAAAATGGAGGGAACAGTTGGCAGTCCGACGAGCTGAAAAAGAATTAGCCGGGGGTCGCCCGAAATAAAGCCTTATCTGCTATTTTTACAACCGGATAACATTACTGAGACCGCAAACTTTTACCTTCGATTATTCGTTTATAATGAATATGAGAGGGTACCATTTTTCTGATTTTAAACCGGACGACTTGCCAAAGGGTGGATTCGAGGAATTGCTAAAGCTATTTACTCAATTGCTCAATTATACTGCAGGCGATGCTGGGGAAACACTGGCATGGATGAATGAACTGGACAAGCAATATAAGCTGACCAGTAATGAATATGGTATGGGCAATTTTATTGAGGACCTGAAAGATAAAGGCTACCTTACAGAAAACCCTGCCAACGGTGATTTCAACATTACAGGAAAAACAGAACAGACCATCCGCAAATCAGCTCTGGAAGAGATTTTTGGCAAGCTGAAAAAGGCCGGTAAAGGGAACCATAACAGCAACATATCTGGCATTGGAGAAGAAAAGAATGCCGACAGGAGGGAATATACCTTCGGCGACAGCCTTGACCAGATTGACATGACCGCCTCTATCCACAATGCCCAGATCAATCATGGCATAGGAAACTTCACCTTAACGGAACGCGATCTTGAAGTTGAAGAAAAGGATTATAAAACCCTTACTTCTACCGTACTGATGATAGACATCTCTCATTCGATGATCTTGTACGGTGAAGATCGGATCACTCCGGCTAAGAAGGTAGCGATGGCACTGGCTGAACTCATTAAAACCCGTTATCCAAAAGATACTTTAGATATTGTTGTTTTTGGTAATGACGCCTGGCCAATCACCGTGAAGGATCTACCCTATCTGCAGGTTGGCCCCTATCATACCAACACTTTCGCAGGCCTTGAGCTGGCCACCGATCTATTGCGAAGGCGCAAAACACACAATAAACAGATTTTTATGATTACCGATGGTAAGCCCACCTGTTTAAAAGAAAATGGGCGCTACTATAAGAACAGCATGGGCCTGGATAGGAAAGTGATCAGTAAAACCTTAAATATGGCCGCACAATGTAAACGGCTTAATATTCCAATAACAACATTTATGATTGCACAGGACCCCTATCTCCAGCAGTTTGTGAGGGAATTTACCCAGATCAACGGAGGAAGGGCATTTTACAGTTCCTTAACCGGATTAGGGGAATACATATTTGAGGATTATATAAAGAACAGAAGAAAAACAGTGCGATAATACGTATAACCGCAACACTACATGGATCACAACACGATAAGAACTCTCGGCGAACTAAAGGCCGCAAAATATACATCATTATCAGTAAAAGACGAACTTCGTAAAAATCTCATCAGCCAGCTTAAAGACAGCACTGCGGGATTTGAAGGTATTTTAGGCTATGACGACACCGTGATACCCGAATTGCAGACAGCGATCTTGTCGCGCCATAATATACTTTTACTTGGCTTACGTGGCCAGGCAAAAACCCGGATTGCACGCCTGATGGTTAATTTGCTGGATGAATATATCCCTTATGTGACGGGCAGCGAGATTTTTGATGACCCGCTTAATCCGATTTCCTGGTATGCGAGGCATGAAATTATGATCCATGGCGACAATACACCGATTAGCTGGCAACACCGTTCTGAACGTTATACAGAGAAACTGGCCACCCCGGATGTTACCGTAGCAGATTTGATTGGCGATGTCGACCCCATTAAGGCGGCCACCTTAAAGCTGACCTACAATGATGAACGCGTGATCCATTTTGGATTGATACCCAGGGCACACCGAAGCATATTTGTAATCAATGAATTGCCAGACCTGCAAGCCAGGATACAGGTAGCACTATTTAATATGTTGCAGGAAAAAGATATCCAGATCAGGGGCTTCAAATTAAGGCTGCCCCTTGATGTACAGTTTGTATTCACCGCAAACCCGGAAGATTATACCAACCGGGGATCTATAGTTACCCCTTTAAAAGACCGGATTGAAAGCCAGATCCTTACGCATTACCCGAAGACGATAGACATTTCGAGACAGATCACCTTTCAGGAAGCCCGGGTCACGCCTGAGCAATTGAAAAGCATTGAGGTTGACGGCCTGATCAAAGACCTTATTGAACAGGTCGCTTTCGAAGCGCGAAAAAGTGAATTTATCGATCAAAAATCAGGTGTATCTGCGAGGCTTACCATTTCAGCTTATGAAAATCTGATCAGTACCGCAGAGCGGAGAATGCTGATCAAAGGGGAAAAAAGCACTTTTGTGCGACTGTCTGATCTTACGGGAATCATTCCTGCAGTTACAGGCAAAATTGAACTGGTTTACGAAGGGGAGCTGGAAGGCCCGGCAAAGGTGGCCAACATACTCATTGGCAAGGCCATCAAGAGCTTGTTTACGCGCTACTTACCTGACCCCGAAAAAGCTAAAAAGAGCAAGTCGGCCAACCCCTATTTAATGATTGCCGAGTGGTTTACTGAAGGCAATACGCTGAGCCTGTCCGACAGCCTGGGCACTCCTCAGTATAAAAAAGAGCTGATGAAAGTAGAAGGGCTAAACGCCCTGATCAGAGATTTTCATCCCCGGCTAAGTGAAAACCAGACCCTGCTGCTTATGGAACTGACTTTACATGGCCTGGCTGAATACTCACAACTCAGTAAAAAATACCTGGAAGGAGGCTTTGGCTTCTCCGATATGTTTGACAGCTTGTTTAACATTGATCTCCAGGACGAAGACTAGCCCAAACAAAATTACTTAAACACAAAATTTCTATGGGGCGCTTACCTGTAATCATTTTTTTATCCGTTTTTCTACTCCTATTCGACTACTATTGCTATCGTGCCATTCTCTCTGTATTTAAAAAATGGAAGCCGGGCACAAAAAGGACATTCAGTATCCTTTGGTGGACCTATACCATTGGTC
>CBFGNP010000219.1:0-6810 GCA_965650095.1 uncultured Pedobacter sp.
ACAGCGCTGACCAACGGGGTACCTACTATTGAACCTGAAACTTCGAACCTGGCTATCCGCGGACAGGTTGCTGGTAACAATTTATATACCAGATATACCGGTGATATTGAAAATTTTGGGGTGCCTGGTCTCAAACTGATTCATGCAAACATAGCCGGCTATGGCACACTGAATAATTATTTTGAACGGCTGCTCACTGACGCTACTGTCGGTACAAGCACTTATATGAGTTTCGCGACCGCAAAACCATGGACCTTCTTTAGCCTGTGGCTCGGAAATAACGACATTCTTAGTTATGCCAGTGCCGGTGCAGCAGCAGATGCACCCACACCAAAAGTTACATTTGCTGGTGCGTATAGCGCTGTAGTGGCAAAACTCGTTTCTACCGGTGCCAAGGGTGTAGTGGCTACCATTCCGGATGTTACCACTACTGCGTATTTCAGAACAGTAACCTTAAAAACATTATTGGCTGCAGTCAATGCTACGCCAACAGGGGCGTCGGTAAAATATATTTACATTCAGCCCGGTTCAGGTCCTGCAAGGCCGGCTACAGCAGAAGACTTATTTACCCTGCCGCTAAGTTCTGCAAACCTCATAGGTAAACCTAATCTACAAGGCATACCTTATGGCTTACATCCCGGAAATCCTGTTGAAAACAGGTACGTGTTGGATAAAGCTGAGGTGGCTATAGTGATTGATTATGTTCAATCTTATAATACAAGCATCAAGACAATCGCCAATTCAAATCATCTGGCAGTGATGGATGCTTATGCCCTATTAAACGAATATGCTGCCGGTAAGGTAGCAAATGGGATCCCTGTGAGTGCGGGCTACATACAGGGAAATCTTTTTTCATTGGATGGCATACATTTAACGCCCTTGGGCTATGCCATTACTGCTAATGGCTTTATCAAAGCCATTAACGATACATACGGTTCCAGTATTCCCATTGTAGATGTGACCAAATACCGCGGAGTTAAATTTCCCTGATTTGATTTATTGTTCTACTTCCAGCAGCTTATCTATTTCCTTAGCCAGGTTCCTGTCCTTTTCTGTAACGATGTTGCCGGCACTATGTGTGGATAACCAGATCTCTACCTTATTCCATTCATTGGTCCATTTAGGATGATGATCGTTTTTCTCCGCTAAAAAAGCTACACGGATCATAAAGGAGAATGCTTCCTGAAAATCTTTGAATATTACCGCTTTATAAAGGGAATTGCCTTGTTCTTCCCATTGTTTTTGCAAGATCTTTTCCATGGCCTATTTTTTTTGTTTCAGTTTGGATTTAAATACTTTCTCCAGCTTTTCCATCTTAGGTAAAATTACCAGGCGGCAATACGGCTGGTTGGCATTGTTGTTAAAGTAATCCTGGTGATAATTCTCTGCCGCATAAAACGCTTGCGCTTTATTGATTGTAGTAACTACCGGTTTCCCAAAGGCTTTGGTGGTATTTAGTTCTTTTTTATATTTTTCAGCGATCTGTCTTTGCTCATCGTTATGATAAAATACAACCGAACGGTATTGTGTGCCTACATCCGCACCCTGACGGTTTAATGTGGTCGGATCATGGCTTTTCCAGAAAACTTCCAGCAGTTCATCATACTTGATTTTAACCGGATCGTAAGTGACTTCGATTACTTCCGCATGGCCTGTGGTTCCAGTGCAAACGTCCTCATAAGAAGGATTGGCCACCCTACCGCCTTCATAACCAGAACGGACACTCAGTACCCCGTCAAGTCTTTGAAACAAAGCTTCGGAGCACCAGAAACATCCCATGCCGAAAGTTGCTTTCTGTGGTTTTTTAGCTTGTGCATGGACAGGGTTAGTTTGCGCAGGGACATCGCCTGCCGACAAAAGAACTAAAATTAAAATTGATAAATACTTCATGGCCGTAAAACTGAGGAGAATTGTCTCTCTCCCTAAAGTTACGGAACATACAGCTCTTTAGTTTTTGTAAGGAGTTAATGGGGAACTAACTTTACAATCAACTGATAATTTGCTGGTTTTCTCAGAAGCGTGAATAACTTAAAATATTTAATCGCAGCTCTTTACCATACCAGCTTTTTTCGATTGGATGTTTATTAACAATAGTTTCTTAAATTAGATCATTGTTACCTATAAAAATAAGATTATGCCTACACCTTATATCCCCTGTTTAGATCTGGGATCGTACATTGACGGAAACGAAGACCAGCGTAAAAAATTCTCTGACGAACTGGGCAGAGCCTTTAATGATTCCGGCTTTGTGACGATTACCAATCACGGCCTAAGTCAGGAACTGATTGATAAGTTGTATCGGAATATACGGGCCGTTTTTAGCCTCCCGGCAGAACAGAAAAGAAAATACGAAAGGGTGGAGCTTGCCGGACAACGGGGCTACACCAGTCCGGGTAAAGAAACAGCTAAGGGAGCAAAAACGGCCGACTTAAAAGAATTCTGGCAGATTGGGCAGGAAGTAACAGACGGTGACCCTATAAAGGAGCAATATCCCGATAATGAATACCTGGGCGAAATTCCGGAATTTAATATGGTGACAAGGGAGATTTATCAGCGCCTGGAAGCCAATGGAAAGCAGCTGCTGCGGGCCATAGCGACCTACTTAAATTTGCCTGTCGACTATTTCGATAAACACGTGCACAACGGCAATTCGATACTAAGAGGGATTCATTACTTCCCGATCGAAGATCCGGATGCCTTACCGGATGATGCGGTCCGTGCTGGCGCACACGAAGACATCAATCTGATCACTCTGCTAATTGGTGCGAGCGCCGACGGGCTGGAGGTGTTAACCAGAAGCAACGAATGGCTGCCTATTAAGGCGCAGCACACCGATATTGTCGTAAATGTTGGCGATATGCTGCAGCGTCTGACCAATAATAAACTGAGATCTACCACACACCGGGTAGTGAATCCGCCACCTGAACTGATGAAGACCTCGCGCTTTTCTGTGCCTTTCTTCCTGCACCCAAGAAGTGATATGGATTTAACCTGCCTGGAGTCTTGCATTGACGCTGAACATCCAAAGTTATATGAAGACATGACAGCCGGAGCTTACTTAGATGAAAGGCTTAGGGAAATCGGACTTAAGAAATAAAGGTAAAATCCAGTATCGGCTTCAGGACTGGAATCTTCGGCCTTAAGAGGCAAAAGTTTCTACACCATTTCGCCGATAATGGATTTTCTGTCAAACGGGGAATAAACAGAGGTGTGTGCCGGGGATTGGCATAGCCCGTTGTCAGGCAACGTAGGATGTTTTGCCTTCTCTCAGCTTTTTGAGATGATCAATGCAGGCAGTGTTCCCGTCTTTCAGTATTTTTTCGATCTTAATGATCAGTACCCGCAGTTCCTCTGATGTAATATCGAACTTTTCGCTATATCGGGCATCGCTAAAGCCCTTCATTAATAGGCCGGAAAGGCGGGCGTTTTCAGCAGTATGTTTTTCGGAAAAGGAAGCGTCTGGCAAGATGTTGTCAATTAGCTTTAATAACCGTCTCAAACTGTTGCTATTGCTGCGGTATCCGGTCAGTACCCTCAGCATTCCCGAATAGCAGTGTTGTAATGTTTGATGCAGCATAAATACCGACAGATTGTTGTCCTTCTCTCCGTAGTAAAAATATGCCCCTTTCAGAAATTTCTCAGAAAGTAGGAACCATCGGTTCCAAAAATCCTCCCGTCTCGTAATCCGTTTGCCGATGTCCCCGCCTGCGGCAGGGCAGATGAAACATTCTGTTTCGTTGTCGTGCAACAGTATTCCTTTTTTGTATAGCGTGGTAAAAAACGAACTTCCATTTTGTAAGGCTGTATTTATTTCGTCCATCCGGTGTACAAGGACGGTTACACTGGCTATCGATTTCATTTCCGCCTCCAGTTTTTGCTGTAACAGATTGTTGGCGAGGCTTTCAGTCGCTTCTGGAACAACGAGCAGATAATAGCTGTTCGACTTTGATTGTATGTAGGTGCTGTCTGCTTTAAAGGAGCCGTTTCTTTTGATGCTGTTGACCGCACTGCCGAAGCAGATGATCTTTTCCGCGTTTATTTTCGAAAGAATGAGCTCCGTAATGATTTTTAGTTCCTTCGTTTCCATATCATTTGCTGTCGCTTCGATAGGGCCTGCTGAGGGTGTTTGTTTTTTCATGTTTGGATTTGGATTATAATGAACGACCTGAAATAACACCTGTATATACTTTTATCTTGGGTTTATTTTTTTAACAGCGAATAAAACTATTTTTGTATCTTGCAGATGCTGATATTCAAACTTACAGTCTTTTGACTATATAAAAAAATCAAAAGACAATTTTAATGATATTATTTTGGAAAACACTGATTTACAGGTCAATAAAATTGGCTCCCGCTTAAAAGAAGTTAGATTAACGAAAGACATGACGTTAGAACAGTTCTATGGCCCGGTAACCGAGCATGTAAGTAATTGTTCGGCAATTGAGAATAACAAAAGGAATATTGGTAAACGCCTGTCAAAAGATATCATAGTATACCATCAAATCAACGAAGACTGGTTAAAGACCGGGTATGGAGAAATGTTTGAGCGCGACATTGCTGATGCTCCTGCGGCTGATGCGGGAGTGCCATTTTTTAATGTGAATCTTGCTGATCTTTCGTTTGACAGCCTGGGCATGGTAAAAGAGGCTCCCGAATACTACGTAAATTACAGGCCCTTTAATGATTGCGACGCTTACCTGCCTATATATGGCGATAGCATGTATCCCAGATATTCTAGCGGAGAGGTCATTGCGGTAAGAGAAATTAAAAATTTCAATATTATTCAATGGGGTGAAGCCTATCTGGTTGTCGCTGATGAACGCGCCAACAGTATCACCACTGTCAAATTGTTATTTGAACATCAGAATGAAAAGAAAATTGTGCTCCGTTCTTCTAATCCCAATTATACCGGGGACACTGTGATAGACAGAGATATGATCAAAAGACTGTTTATCGTTAAAGGAAAAGTTACACGCCATCAGCTCTAAGCGCTATAGTGCCTTATCGATAGCGCGGTTAATCACATCCTGTATCCTTCCTCTGATTTTCATCGTACTGAGCTTATCTGTTACCGAAGGATAAACCCGGTTAGAAAGGAAGACATAGACCAAGCCTCTTGATGGGTCAACCCAGACACAAGTGCCGGTATAACCTGTGTGGCCATAGGTTTGTGGCGAAGCAGTTGCGGAAGGATATTTTTTGTCCAGATCCGGGTCCCACCTGTCGAAGCCAAGTCCTCTTCTGCTTACGCTGGATTGTTTGGCTGTAAACATTTCCACAGTCTGGGGCTTAAAATATGTTGTCCCGCCGTAAGTGCCCTTATTGAGGAATAGCTGATAAATAATGGCGATATCATTGGCACTGGCAAACAATCCCGCATGGCCGGAGACGCCTCCGGCAAGTGCAGCACCCTGGTCATGTACATAGCCTTCCAGCAAAGTCTTTCTGAAATAGGTATCCTGTTCGGTAGGGACGATCTGACTCTTATCGAACCTGTTTCTTGGTAAAAATCCTGCCGTTTGCATACCCAGTGGCTCATAAAAATTTTCCTGTACATACCGGTCCAGCGGAACTCCACTCATCCTTTCCGCTATTTCTTTCATCACATACATGCTAATGTCGCTGTAAACATAGGTGCCCCTCGTTCTGATAGGTGAATTCAGCATTTTCGGCCACATCACATCCTTAAAATAATTTTTTCTGATATAGTAGTTGTCGGCCACTTTTGTCGGGTAGGCCGCACTTGAATCGCGACTGTAGTCACTGCTTTGTACATTATTGTGAAAGGGGATATAAGGAATGAAGCCTGCCTGATGTAGCATCACCTCCCGTACGTTGATGTTGTTCATCGGCGAGGTTCTTGCTCTGGGGATATAGGCTCCGATATTGGTATCAAGCTTGATCTTGTGCTCTTCAACCAGTCGCATGATGGTCGGGGTAGTGGCGGTAGTTTTGGTTAAAGAGGCCAGGTCAAAAATATCAGTAACTTTTTCAGGATTTTCAGTAGTATAGGTGTGATTTCCATAAGCCTTGTTAAATATTACTTTTCCGTCCTTGGCCACCAATACCACCATTCCTGGTGCCGCTTTGGCCCTGATGGCTTCCGCAGCAATTTTGTCTATGTCGGCCAGATTGTCTGTATTGACTCCCGCATCTTCAGGAACAGTATATTTCAGGCGGGTGCTGCTGGTGATAAAACCGGAACCTGCAGTGTATTTTGGAGATATGGCAGTGGCCAGTTTTTTATTTAGACCAATGCCTCCGAATATGGCTTGCGGAATAATGGCTGCAGAAACCGGGGTGTTCTGGTCTGTCCAGATGATCGGGCTTTTGAGCGCATCAAAGGAGGCCAATGCTGTTGCTTCTCCAAAGAGTGCTACAATCACCTGCTTGCTTTTGGCAAGGCTTAAAATAAACTCCGTGTTCCTTTTATTTTGAACTTCCGCTGAAGGAATGGCGACAATTACGGTATTGAAGTACTTCAGGTCGTCTTCCAGATTATTTAAGGTGGCGTCACTTTTGTACTGTGCTGAAGAATAGCTGGTGATCCTGGCGTATTTATTAAGCAGGCTGTCAAACACGGTCTGATAGGCAAAGCCAAGCGAAACCGTCGCAATATTCAGCTTGTTGAGCACTTTTAGCGGGACAATGGTGTCGTGGTTATTCAGTAGAACGGTGTTGCTGGTGATGGTGTTGGATATTGCAAGTCGCAGTTCGTTCTGTCTATGGTCTTGTGCGCAGGCATTGAACGAACACAAGATAAAAAGGCCAATGATCAATTTATTCATAAAGCTAAAGATAGGAAAAGGA
>CBFGNP010000220.1:0-6790 GCA_965650095.1 uncultured Pedobacter sp.
TTTTCTGTTTTTTTCTATCGCTATAGGTTTTTATGTACACCAGCAGTCGACAAAATCTGATCCGCAAGCTCCTACTGCCGATATCGCTGATCAGATGCCCGCTGGAAAAAAAGCGACTTTAACCTTGGCTGATGGCTCGGAGATTACGTTAAATAATTTGTCAAATGGCCGGTTCGCCGATCAAAAGGGTGTTATTGTCAGTAAAACTAAAGATGGCGAACTCGTTTATACGTCATTGCCAAAATCAAATCATAAACCTACTTCAGAACTGGCTGAACGGAATACAATAAGTGTTCCCAGGGGAGGCAGATATAACGTCGTACTTCAGGATGGGACCAAGGTATATTTAAATTCAGCATCGTCACTTGAATTCCCTGCAAATTTTAGCGGCAGGGAGCGAAAAGTTACTTTGAAGGGAGAAGCTTATTTTGAAGTCGCTAAAAAGTCAGGAAAACCTTTTCGGGTTAATGTAGATGATAAACAACAGATAGAAGTTTTGGGTACACACTTTAACATTTCTGCATACAGCGATGACACTACCATTAAAACAACGCTGCTTGAAGGTTCAGTAAAAGTGATCGCAAAGAATTACCAGACCTTGCTCAAACCCGGACAGATGTCATTAAATGACTTGGAATCATCATCATTTATGGTTAAACAGGTAGATGTTAAGGATGCAATAGACTGGAAGAATGAGCTCTTTGTGTTCAATCGTGAAAATATCTCCGGTATTATGAAGAAGATATCCAGATGGTACGATGTGGATATCGAATTTAAAGGGAATATGGATGATGTTTCTTTTCTGGGAAACTATTCACGTAAGAAAAGCTTAAAAACACTGCTCAAAACAATGGAATTAAGCGGGAAGATTACCTTTAAAATAGAAGGAAGGAGGGTGACCGTTATAAAAAAATAATACAAGAGTTTGTTATCAAAAAAGCCAGGAGTGTTACCAGCACTCCGGGCCGTTTAGCTTATAGAGCTGAAACTGAGGTAACCAATTAATCGAGAAACCAATCAACTATTAACTCTAACCAAATGTATAAAAATTTTACCGCAATAAAATGCGGGGAAGGAACGCCCCGTTTCCAAAAAATTAAGAATATAATGAAACTTACGTTTATTTTCCTGATGGCAGCTCTTGTCCAGGTTCAGGCGTCCACTTATGCTCAAAATGTCAACTTGAATGTGAGAAATGCTTCATTGAAGGAAATATTTGATGAGCTATCCGTACAGACCGGCTATAATTTCATGTGTGACGTGCAAATTCTGGAAAACATAAAGCCAATTACCTTAAGCGTTTCGAATATTCCGTTGAAAGAGGCACTGAATAAATGTTTTGCTGGTCAGTCCGTAAGTATTCTGTTCAGTGACGACCAGACGGTGATGATCAGAGATAATAAACCCGGAAGATCAGGGTTTAAAAAAGTGGAGGTCTCCATATCCGGCAAGATTAGGGATGCCCGGGGAAAACCGATTTCCGGCGCAACGGTTACGGTTAAAAATACGAAGATCACTTCTTTATCGAACGAATCCGGAGATTATAAGATCAGCGTACCAGATGGCGATGTAATTCTTGTATTTAGTTTTATCGGATTTGCAAAACAGGAAATACCGGTGCAGACCAAAACGGTAATCAATGTGGTGCTTCAGGAAGAAAATACAGCGCTGGATGAAATTGTTGTTATTGGTTATGGATCGGTCGCAAAAAAAGACTTAACAGGGTCTGTTTCACAGGTAAGTGTAGCAGACATGCAAAAGGCCCCGGTTCTGTCATTCGATCAGGCACTGGCAGGTAGGGTTGCCGGAGTTCAGGTGTCATCCAATGACGGACAGCCTGGATCCGAAGGAATCAACATCGTTATCCGGGGGGCAAACTCGTTGTCGCAAAGTAATTCACCGCTTTATGTTATTGATGGTTTTCCTATGGAAGACCCCGAGAACATGTCTATCAATCCTGAAGATATAAAGACAATTAACATCTTAAAGGATGCATCGGCTACCGCAATCTATGGCGCAAGAGGCGCGAACGGCGTAGTCGTGATTGAGACGAAACGCGGGCAAGCTGGTGCCCCGGCGATTACCGCGGGTCTATCTTTAGGTTATCTGGACGTGACCAACCGTATGGAACCGATGAGTCCCTATGATTTTCTACGTTATCAGTTGGAACGGGATGAACAAATGGCAATCGATACTTACCTGACAGATGGGTTGACGCTTGAGGATTATAAGGGGGTTTCGGGTATAAAATGGCAGGATCAATTGTTTCGGAAAGCATCCATGCAGGTTTATAACCTTGCCATCCGTGGCGGTAGCGACAAAACGAAATATGCTGTTTCCGGTTCCGTATCAGACCAGGAAGGGGTACTGATCAATTCCGGTCAAAATCGTTATCAGGGACGTTTTGTTCTGGATCAGACCCTGAGTAAAAAGATGAAAGTTGGACTCAATGTAAACTACAGCAGTTTCGGAAACAATGGGCAGATCGCTTCAGCAGCAAATGCCGGAACGGGCGCAAGCAGTTATCTGTTGTATTCTGTCTGGGGATCGCGCCCGGTATCGGTAAAAACCTTAAGCGCCACTACTGAAGATATTGATGATGAACTGATTGACGAGGACATTGATCAGACTATGGATTACAGGGTCAATCCGATCTTGTCGACTCAAAATGAAATTAGAAAATCCATTTCAAATAACCTGGTTGCCAATGCTTTCCTCTCTTATGACATTATACCACACTTAACACTGCGGATCAGTGGAGGAATTGAAAATTACATCCGGAAGAATACGAGTTTCTATAATTCCCTTACATCGCGCGGAACTCCATTATTTCCCAACAACACCCGTGGCCAGTACGGTAATGTCAATTATAGTGAGAGAAGCAATTGGCTAAACGAAAATACGCTGACCTGGACTCAAAAAATTGACCAGAACAACCGCCTTGAGGTTTTAGGCGGTATTACCCTGCAAGGCAGAAATACATCAGGCTATGGGTTTTTATCACAAAATGTACCCAACGAATCACTTGGCATTGCTGGTCTTGAGCAAGGAATTCCGGGCTCTACTTCTTCATCGGCCTCAGAAAGTAAATTGAGTTCGTTCCTGGGCCGTGTGAACTATAGCTACCGTTCCAGGTACCTGCTCACAGCTAGCTTTCGTGCCGATGGTTCATCAAAGTTCTCTCCGGAGAACCGATGGGCCTATTTTCCATCTGCAGCCTTTGCATGGCGGTTAAAGGAAGAGAAGTTTATGAAGTCGTTAAAGTTTATTTCACAGGCCAAGCTGCGAACAAGTTACGGGGTAACAGGAAACAATCGCGTAAGCGATTTTGCTACATTGCCGGCATTGACCAGCCCACTTGGCGCTTCCTACTCTTTTAATAACGGAAGCCCTGGAACCGGAGTTATTCAATCGTCATTAGGCAACTCAAAACTCAAATGGGAGAGTACCACTCAGTTCGATGTAGGTTTGGATTTAGGGTTTATGAACGACAGGATACAATTCAATGCTGACGTGTATCGCAAAACCACATCAGATCTGCTGCTGAATGCCAGTCTCCCGACGACTACAGGTTTTACTACCGTATTTAAAAATATCGGGGAAGTGCGTAATGAAGGCCTTGAACTAACGCTGACCGCGGTCAATGTCAAGTCAGGCTCATTTTCATGGACCAGTGATTTTAACATCAGCTTTAACCGGAACAAGGTGCTGGGCCTGTCTGAAAACCAGGATAATTTGCTGAGCATCATTGGTTGGGAAACCAGCTTCAATACAGTCCCTCTTTATATCGCTTCCCTGAATGGGCCGGCCGCAATGTATTATGGTTATTTAAATGATGGACTATATCAGCTGGATGATTTCGACAAATCTGAGAGCGGTGTGTATACACTTAAGCTGTCTGAGCCCACTAACGGAATGGCAAGATATCGCGTGCAGCCCGGTGATATCCGATACAAGGATATTAATCTTGACGGAGTTGTAGATGACAATGACAGAGTTGTGATCGGACGGGTACTACCCAAACATTCTGGCGGTTTTAATAACAATTTCAATTACAAGCGCTTTGACCTGAATGTATTCTTTCAATGGTCGTACGGCAATCAGATCTACAATGGCAACCGGGCGATATTCGAAGGCAATGCCAGTAACCGGGCCAACCTGAATCAGTACGCTTCTTACAACGACCGGTGGACGATGGACAACCAGGAGAGCAAAATATTCCGCACCGGTGGGTTTGGCCAGCAAGGTTATTATTCAGATTACTATCTGGAGGATGGATCATTTCTGCGTCTTAAGACAGTTGCACTGGCGTATTCGCTACCCGTCAAATTCTTAAAATCAATCGGTGTAAAAAGTTTAACCGCTTCTGTTTCAGCACAAAATATTTACACCTGGACCAACTATTCGGGTATGGATCCCGAGGTGTCAGTACGGCACTCTGCGCTGACCCAGGGCTTTGATTACTCCGCTTATCCAAGGGCTCGTACGCTGATTTTTGGCGTTAAAGCAGGTTTTTAATTTAAAAATAAATGATATGAAATCTTTCTATATATATCTTCTGGCAAGCGCTCTGCTGATATTGGGCTCCTGTAAAAAATTTCTTGACACTGAGCCGAGCGATTTTCTGGCTCCCGGAACTTACTATAACTCTGAAAAAGAACTGAATTATGCGCTTACCGGCGTATACGATGCACTTGGCAGCAGCGACCTTTACGGCGACAATATGTTCTATCAATTCGATATCACCGATGAAGGTGTATATGGCCATGCCGGGGTAACTTCAGGTGTTCAGGTGTATAACTTTTCCAGTTCTAATGCCACTGTAGCGGCTACCTGGAAGACGCTATATAGCGGTATCGGACGGGCAAATCTACTCCTGGAAAATATCAATCGTCCGGTGATGGATGAAACAAAAAGGGGGGTAATTAAAGGAGAAGCACTTTTTCTACGCAGCTATTATTACTTTCTGCTTGCCCAGATGTGGGGCGATGTACCTCTGATCCTTGAAACGACGAAATCAGCGGGAGACACACAACGTGCACGCGGCCCGCTTAGTGAAGTTTACAATCAGATCCTGACCGATCTTAAAGAAGCAGAAACATTGGTATTGCCGATCAGGACGGTGGGCTTTGGCGGACGCGCAAACAAATCGGCGGTACGCGGAATATTGGCACGGGTTTGTCTTCATATGGCGGGCTATCCTTTAAATGACAAATCGAAATATACCGACGCCCGCGAATGGGCAAAAAAAGTAATTGACGATACAGAGGCCGCGCATGCGCTTAATGATTCCTATAACCAGGTCTTCATCAATCTTGCATCAGACAAATACGATATTAAAGAAAGTCTGTTTGAAGTTGAATTCTGGGGAAATCGTTCTGATGCGTACACGGAAAGTGGTCGCCTGGGCTCCAGGAATGGCATCCGCTGCACGAACGTTGATACTGGATACAGTCTTGGACGTATCAATGCAACGCCTCGGTTTTATAACAGATATCAGGCACTGGACGACCGTCGCGACTGGAATATCGCTCCCTATATTTACGGGGGAACCAACAACGCAGAAAAGCAATACTGGGCAGAAAGTAATACCTGGCAGCGAAGCTGCGGTAAATACCGCCGGATGTATGAAGTGCTCTTACCAAAAAGCACCAGCTTTACGCCGATTAATTATCCGATTTTGCGCTATGCTGATGTCCTGCTGATGTTCGCAGAAGCGGATAATGAACTGACAGCAAGTCCCTCGCCTGAGGCCGTGAATGCAGTCAATCTGGTAAGACGACGAGGTTTTGGTAAAATTGTTCACGGAGAAAATTTAAGTGGGATAACTGTTGCAAATGCCGGCAGCGGATACTCCACGACCAATCTCCCAACCATCACTATTACAGGTGGAGGTGGCAGTGGCGCAACCGCACGTGCAACTGTGGTGAGTGGCCGGATTACTGCGATAACCTTAACGAACCGGGGCGCTTTTTATACATCGGCACCAACCGTTACCATTACAGGTAGTGGAACAGGGGCTATTGCAACTGCCACAGTCACTGCTCCCGGCTCTGCAGATGTCCCAGCCGGCGACCGCAGTTCAAAAGAAAACTTTCGCGCTTTCCTGCATGATGAGCGCAGTCGCGAGCTGTGTTTCGAAGGTCTGCGAAAAGGCGACCTGATCCGCTGGCAGCAATTTATTGAAGAGATGCGTGCAGCAGGTACTGAAATTAACCAGATAGCGGTATCAGGCTACAAATTTGAATCCCGGGCCGGCCTTAATGTTTCAGAAAAAAATTATTTATTTCCCATTCCAAGTAACGAGATGTCGCTCAACCGCGCCCTCGTTCAGAACTTAGGATGGTAATTTATTCCTTAAAACCAGTTATTATGAGACTTAAATATATCATACTCATTTTGTGCCTTGGACTCTTCGCTTCCTGTGATAAAGAGGCGGCAGTTAGCGAACCAGATTTTAACGTGACCGGGTACGAGATTACATCTGCGGTTGACAGCTTAGGGAACGAAGTTAAACAAGTCAACTTTAGCTTTTCCGGCGATGCTGCGGTCGTTTCCTTTTACCCCGGCATACTTGGCAACGATTATGCCTATCGGGAAGGACGTATCCTGGACGTAAAATCGCTGCTTTCGTCATTCTCAACAACGTTGAACAATGGAACTCAGGATAACCAGCTAGCGGTTATGGCTTCCACAGATTTTAACGGAACTTATGACATCGCAAATATTCACGCGGCTACCTGGACGGATATTACCAGCCGTTATGCACTTAACACAAGAGACGCATCTG
>CBFGNP010000221.1:0-6790 GCA_965650095.1 uncultured Pedobacter sp.
AAGCGTACAGTCTTCATATTTACCAAAACAGTATATCGCATAAAGCAAAAAGCTGGCGATACTGATTCCTGCTGTTAGTAAGCCATAAACAGACAATTTATCCTGAGCAACCACATACAATATACATGCAATCGCCAATTTCAACAGCGTCTCCACCACATTCACAACCGCTACCCAGAGCATATTTTCATGTGCAACCAGCAAACCAGTAAACGGGACTGACACAACGGTAAAAAACACGGTGACGGACATAAAATGATAGATCAATCTGGCGACTTCAATTCTTTCAGCAGGGATGTTCAAAAAACCGTTAAAGAGAAAGAAGCCGGATATTTCAAGCACAATGACCATCAGTAAACCGATGCCGATATGTAACAGGAAGCTATTTGAAAAAACATGTTTTTGCATTTTCAAATCATTTTTTCCCTGGAAGAAAGAAAGAAATCTTTGGGTAGAGGTGGCCATCGCAGTATTCAAAAAAGACAACATGGCAATCACTCCCGCAACGAGATTAAACACTCCGTAGTCAACCGAACCCAATGCATTTAATACCAGCCTTGTGGAGTACAACGAAATCCCCACTGTTATTAACATCCTGGCATACAATATGCCCGTATTGATAACCACTTTATTTGCTGATCTCATTTTGAAATTATCTATGTCTTTTAAACAGTCTGCTAAAAAACCCTGGTTCCTTATCGCTTACATCATAATTACCATAACTGTATCCATAACCATAACCTTTGGTTGCTATAATATCATTTACAACGATACTTAAGCCCTTCATTTTTTGACTTTTCGATAAGTCATCCACAATGTTCAATTGCTTTTTCAGGGTATAATTTTGTCTTACCAGGTAGATGCAAACATCTGCGTGAGAAGCCAGCAACTGAGCGTCAGTTACGATCCCCACTGGAGGTGCATCAATGATGATATAATCAAATTGCTGTTTCAATTCTGCCATGAGCATTTTTGTTCTTTCACTCAGCAGTAATTCCGCCGGATTTGGTGGTATTGGTCCCGAACTCACCATAAACAGGTTTTCCTGGAGTTTCAAAGGCTTAATAATATCATTGGATGTCAAGTCCGTATTCGTCAAATAGTTAGTAAAACCGATAGGGTTTGGAATTTCCAGTTTGACAGAAAGGCCGGGCTTACGTAAGTCCAATTCCATCAACAGCACCTTTTTATTCGTTAATGCCAAGATCTGCCCAAGATTGATGGCTACAAATGATTTTCCTTCTCCAGACATGCTGCTGGTTAATAAGATCACTTTTTCATCAGCATTTTTGAAGAAGAAAGAAAGGTTGGTCCTCAAGGCTCTGAATTGTTCCGATATGGCAGACCTGGAACTGTTTGCCACGACCATGTTATCATTCGCCTCATCATGACTGATCTCCCCGATAATCGGAACCCCGGTAAATCTGGTGATGTCTTCTTTAGTCTGAATTTTATCATTCAGTATGTCTTTCACATACATTAACCCCAAGGGGATCATCAGCCCGGCTACTAATCCAAATAAATAGACCACCAGTTTTTTCGGACTAAAAGGTTTCACTTCAGACTTTGGGGGGTCTATGGTTTTGGAGTTAGCAATATTAGATGTCTTGGAAATGGCAGTCTCTTCACTTTTCTGCATCAAAAAAATATAAAGCTCCTGTTTAATCTGCTGCTGTCTGGCCAGGTTTAAATAATTTCGCTCCACTTTCGGAACATTGCGAACCTGTCCTTCCGCTTTTTTCATTTGAGCATTGATCCTGTTTCTCGTGATGATAAAGCCATCCAGCGTAGTGGAAATATTGGATTCAATATCAGCTCTTGCATTTGCAATCTCTTTATCCAACAATTGTATTCCCGGATTCGCCTCTGTTACACCGATCAGCCGTCTTGCCCGCTCCAGAGTCAGTGTATTATACTTTTCTACAGCGCCATTAAAAACCAGATCTGCGGGAACAAGCGAGCTGGGCAATACTCTTTTATTCTTCGCTTCGTCTTTCAAATGGTTCTGTAAGCTTTTAAGAATGCTGATCTGAGTTTCTACTTTCGAGAGGTCATTTACATACTGCCCTGTCGTCTGCACCAATAACTTAGATTGTTCAGACATGTCCGCCAGGTTATTTTCCTGTTTAAAATTCTGGATGTTTCCTTCCAGCCCTCCCAGTTCTCCGCCGATATAAGCCAGTCTGTTCTGGATAAATTTCACGGTACTATCCGCCACCTCATTTTTATCCGCCAGGTTTGCCTGTACATATTTCTCAATGAGCTTATTCAAAATATCCTCTCCTTTTTTGGGTACGGAATGTGTTAAGCTCAGGTCAACTATGGTTACCTGTTTATTTTTAACTTCTACTGTAAGGGCATTCATCAATGAAATGACCTTGGAATCTACAGACGTGATGTTAAAGGCGTATTTCTCGTCCAGAACAGGGACAGTGGTACCTCTCGTAATCTGAATCACTCCAACATCAGGGATGGTAAAAGAACGATCCAAGCCAACCAATGTATCTATCCCCTCGGCACTTACAGAAAGCTGGTCTGCCTTAAGAAAATTAACGGTTACATCTGTGGCGCTAATCGTATCGACACTTCTGATGATCTTTACTTTATACGGAGATTCATATAGTTCCACCTTCTTCACTGTTCCTTTTCTGTAATAGGTGATGTTGAGGTCCATATCTTTCACCACCTGTTCCATCAAATACCTGGTTTTTAAGATCTCTGCCTCATTATCAACTGTACTTTTCGTCCCTAAAATCCCCCCTAAATCACCCAGAAGATCTCCACCACCAGATAAACCTGCTCCTTTCTTCTCATCATTAACCAATACACGGGCTGAGATCTTATAATCAGGCGTTTTGTATCTTACGTACAGGTTGGAAAACACCAGGCAGATCAATACAGATAATGCTATCCAATACCAATTTGCGAGGACCCGTAATAAGACTTGCTTTAAATCTAATCCCTCTGTATCTTCATGTGCAGCTTTATACGCTGAAATCGTGTTCTTCATTCCATATGGCTTAGATGTCGGATTCTATTGTTTATTAAAGCCTTGAAAACAACACAATCAAGACTGAGAGTGCTGTTCCAATAACTGCGAAAGTTTGTGTTCTCGCCTGATTTAACGAGGCTGCCTTACCTTTGTTAGGCTCCACATAAATCACATCATTCTGTTTCAGATAGTAAAATGGGCTGTTAAAGACTTGAGAAGAATTGAGGTCTAACCTGGCAAACTTCTTTTTACCGTCCACATCTCTGATGAGCAAAACGTTCTCTCGTCTTCCGAATATGGTGAGGTCGCCGGCCATGCCAAGCGCATCTAATACACTTACCTTTTCATTTGGTAAGACATAAGAAGAAGGCCTGGCTACCTCTCCTAGTACAGTAACCTTAAAATTTGCGTACCTGACCTGTACATTCGGGTCTCTGTAGAACACAGAGGCTTTACTTTTAATCAGTTCCCGGGCTTCATAGGTCGTTAATCCCGCCACTTTAACCTTTCCAACTACGGAAATGTCAATTTCACCATTTTTATCCACCAGGAAACCACTTGAAGAAGAAAGTCCTGCCGGATTAGAAGTGGAAACAGCTGCACTTACACTCTGAGCAGCCAGTTGGTTGACCGGCATTGCCGTTGTTGCATCAATAGTTACGATTGAAATTGATAGAATATCATCAGTATGAATGGTTATCTCTTTAAACACGTCTGTTTTTTCAAACAAAGACTCGCCCTCTGCATTAATATCCTGAAAATAAGCCACTCTTTTAGTAACAGAACAGGAACTTAACAGAAAAACAGAGAAAATAAGTAGACAATTCAGGTATTTTTTTGTTAACATTAATTTAACCATAGTAATTTCGATCTAAAAAAAACCGCTTAACCAGCAGATTTAAGTAAAAGCAAAACTAAATGATTTAAATTTCAATACACCTAGCCAGAAATGGGTATTTAGCTAAAAAAACAGTTCCTTATTCTTGAAGTCCACATGCCCAAGTTTCTCGAAAAGACGTCCACTCTGTGTCTCCTCAGTTAATACCTGTAAATGTTTTTCGTGGTGCAGGTCTGTTCCTGCCAGATCATAGTAGTTCTTTTGAAGCAGATATTCCGCCAGCTTTTTCACATCCTTGCCGTAATATCCTGACAACGACAACAGGTTAAGCTGGAACAACACACCCATTTCCTTGAAGCGGTGGAAACGCTGATGTCGCTCAAAATAAAAGCTATACCGTTCAGGATGGGCAAGGATCACTACATATCCTTTTACCTGAAGGTTGAAGATCACCTGTTCTATACTCAGCATTTCAGCCAGATAAGACATCTCAATTAACACATGTTTCCCTGGCAGACACACAAGCTCATCAGAAATTACAAAAGTATCATTGATCATATATTCTGCCGCTGCTCCGATTTCGACAGCTATCCGAGCTTCTTTCATCGCCAAACGTGTGTTTTCCAATGCTAACTGTATCGTATCCTGTGTATTTGGATACAATTCAGAAAAAATATGGGGAGTACAAAGCAATTTCTGAAGCCCAAGCTCGTTTAACCTTTTTATAAAACTAACAGATTGTGAGGTATCTGCTGACCCGTCGTCAATGCCCGGTAATAAATGGGAATGCATATCCACTCCTAACCACTCCAAATGGTCGATGTGTGTTCGTTTTTTTAAAAAGGAAAACATGTTAAGGTTTTTAAAGGTTTGGTTTAAACAACCCCGCAATTCATTCTGAGGCGCTTAAGTTTGCTCAAACAAAAATACAATTGCGACAGTTTAAATGCGCTGTATTTTAAATCTTTATGCTGACATTAACGTAATTTACCCAATTATAGGGATATCACGGTCCGGTTTCTTTAAGCGGGGATTTGAGCAAATGTAACAGGTCATGATCTTTATGGTACCGTTGTCACATCTCCTTCGTTTAAGGTTTGAATGACATTTCAGGGCGTTTACCATTACAAAGACCAAACAGCGATTTCGTTACCGTCAGGGTCTGTGAAATGAAAGCGTCTGCCGCCAGGAAAACTGAAAACATCTTTCACGATTGTACCACCAGCCCTCATTACCTTTTGCTTGGTTCCTTCAATATCCTCAGAATAAATTACAACTAAAATACTTCCTTTAGCCGGTTTTCCCGATGTAAAGCCCCCGTCTACATAGTCGCCCTCAAAAGCAGCGTATTCCGGGCCATAGTCAGTGAAAGTCCAGCCGAAGGCCTCCGTATAAAACTTTTTGATCTGTTTAATATCTGCAGATAGAAATTCCAGGTATTGGACCTGCTCGTGTTTTAGTTTTTTTTGTGGATCAGTATTCGTCATGTTTTTTAGGTTATTGTACAAATTTAAGGGAATACCTTTAATAGGTTTTCAAAAACTCAACAAAGTTATTCTCCCGTAGGAGCAGTTTTTAATTTTTGTTATCTTTAATAATGAAATATAGAACTATCCTGCTGGTTACCTGTCTTTTAGTACTGTTTAATTTTACAGGATCAGCGCAAGAGCCAAATTCCAAATACGATAAAAAGCTGGCAGATTCATTGAAGTCTGATGATTACGGGATGAGGTTGTATTACCTTGTTCTTTTAAAAACCGGCAGCAACACCGGAGCAGGCAAGGCTACAACAGACAGCCTTTTCAGGGGACACATGCAAAACATAGGCATGCTGGTCCAACAAGGTAAACTTGTTGTAGCCGGCCCCATAAAAAAGAACGACAGACACTTACGGGGCATCTTCATATTAAATGCCACAAGTATGGAAGAAGCAAGCGCTTTACTGGAAACTGATCCTGCAATTAAACATAAGCTGTTGGACGTAGAAATCTACGGCTGGTATGGTTCTGCGGCCTTGCCCATGTACCTGCCTTACCATCAAAAAGTAGAAAAAAATAAAATGTAACCAAAAAGGCGCCTGTTGGCGCCTTTTTGGTGGATCAGAATAATTTACATAACTTCTGAACCCAAAATATCTTTTGAATAGGTTTTCAGATATTTCTTAAGGAGCTGACGGGCAACATGGATCCTCGTTTTAACTGTCCCTATTGGAATCCCGAGCATCTCTGCGATCTCGTGATATTTATAGCCTTCAAAATATTTAACGAAAGGAACGTGATATTCGGGTTGCAACGTAGCTAACGCTTTATGAATATCGCCAATTACAAATTTACTTTCACTGGTATTTTTAGTGGCACTATAATGCAGGTTTGCAGAAGAGATGTCATCTGATTTTGTGATTAAAGCATTCGTTTTCACCAAACGTCTGTAATTATTTATGAAGGTATTTTTCATAATGGTAAACAACCATCCTTTTAAGTTAGTACCTTCTTTGAATTTACCATAATAGGTCACTGCCTTCAGCATTGTATCCTGTACCAGATCGTTTGCATCTTCCATGTCTTTGGTGAAGTTAAACGCAAAAGATTGTAAAGAGATCGAATGGTCGTGCAGCTGTAAGTTGAACTCATTTTTTGTCATCGTGTTTTAATTTAGGGGTTAAAAACAAACAAACAATTTCTTGTTGAGTGGCGCTCAGAATTGTATAATGATATACACTAAAATCCACTCAAGAGATGTACCAGAAAATGAGATTGAATATTAAGAAATTATTATAAACTACAGCATCAGGCCAATACACCCTAAAGAATATTTACTTCCCTTTCAAGCATAATCCCAAACCTGGCATATACAGTATTTATAATTTGTTCTGAAAAAGTATACACTTCCTGACCCGTTGCAGCACCGTGGTTAACCAGTACCAGCGCCTGATTTTTCCAGGTTCCCGTCTGCCCAACAAC
>CBFGNP010000222.1:0-6790 GCA_965650095.1 uncultured Pedobacter sp.
AGTTTGGCACGGTAACTGAGATCCCTGATCAGCGCTTCCGGTTCTATGTAAACTTTTATAACCCCAAAATTCTGAAAAACCTTATTCCGGAGCTGACCACCTTTGCACCTTCCCGAATGGGTGGTCTATTGGATACCCGAAAGGACAGCCTGATGATTAACGCCGTTTTTCCGCAATTGGTTTATGGAAGTTACCGGATAGACAGCACACGGCTCAACATCAACAACAATGCCCAGAAGCTAAATTATAAGCTAACCATAAAAGGTTTACAGAGCACTTCATTGTCCTTCTTTAACAATGAGATAAGAGGTGCCGCAGTGAACAACAACCTGGACCTGAATGTATTTTTGAGGGACCGCAAGCGCAAAGATAAGTATGTTCTTGGCGGTCAGTTTCAATCCATCAATAAGGATTTCAGGTTTAGTTTCGATCCGCAGAAAGTATTGTTAAATTATGAAAAGTGGGCAGTTGCACCAGAGAATTATTTGCAATTCGGAAAATCGGGTATTCTGGCCAATCAGTTTAACCTCAGCAATGGCGGACAATTGCTGAGCATCAACAGTGAAAGCAATACACCAAATGCACCGCTTAAAGTGGAATTTAAAGACTTCAGAATAGAAACATTGACCCGGTTCGCTGAGGCCGACAGTGCTATGGCAGGTGGAGCCATTAACGGAACCATAGCTGTAAAAGACTTGTCGGGGTCGCCAAAATTTGAAGCCAACCTCACTATTGATCAGCTCCGTTACCAAAAGGATATGCTTGGAACCTTACGCATTGCGGTAAATAACAATACAGAAAATGCCTATGAGACCAATATCGCCCTTTCCGGGGTACATGAATTAAGGGCAAATGGCTTTTACTACACCGCGCCTCAAAGCGCGCTGGACCTTACCTTAAACGTCGACAAGATCGATCTAAAGGAAATTGAAAGCCTGTCGATGGGCCAAATCAGAAAAGGTACCGGAACCGTTAGCGGACAATTATCCGTAAAAGGCACGCTTGATGCGCCTAAGGTCCTGGGCGACTTAAAGTTTAATCAGGCAGGTTTTAATATAGCCTATGTCAATTCATTTTTCAGGATGCCCAATGAAACCATCAGCTTCACGAATACAGGCATAAACTTCAATAATTTTACTATTCTGGACTCGCTGAATCAAAAAGCAGTAATTACCGGCGGAATTTTGACAACGGACTATACAGCTTTTAAGTTTAATATGGACATCCGTACCAATAATTTCAGAGCCTTGAATTCTACTGCCGAAGACAACGAGTTGATCTATGGCACGGTATACTTAACGAGTACCATTAAAGTGCGTGGCGACCTCAATCAGCCCAGTGTCGACATGAATGTCCGCGTGGAAGACAAAACAAAGTTCTTTTTTGCCATGCCACCGGATGACCCCTCGGTGATTGAGCAGGAAGGTATCGTCCAATATGTCGATTTTGACGCAGCACCTTTTGACGGAAGAAAAGCGCTTGACGCAACCGATTCTATCACTAAGGCGCCTATGAAAGGCTTTAATCTGAGTGCTACGATAAACATTGACGAAAACGCCGAATTGAATGTCGTAGTTGACCCAACTAATGGCGATGCCCTGAGAGTGAAAGGACAGGCTACACTGGCCGCTACGATGGACCCCAGCGGAAAAACCAGTCTGACCGGACGCTATGAAATTTCAGAAGGCAGCTATAATTTAACGGTCGGACCTGTGAAAAGATCGTTTAAATTGCAACAAGGCAGCAGCATTGTCTGGACAGGCGAGCCGACCGCAGCTAACGTAGACCTCACCGCCCTGTATGAGGTAAATGCAGCACCAATTGATTTACTGAATGAGCAGGACCTCGTGCAGGCCAAAACAAAGCTACCCTTCCAGGTTTATCTGATGATGACCGGGGAATTGATGAAACCAGTCATCAAGTTTAAATTAGATCTGCCTGAAAATGAACGCGGTGCTTTAAGCGGACAAGTGTATACAAAGTTGCAACAGGTAAACACCGATGAGGGGGAACTCAACAAACAAGTATTCGCGCTCCTTGTACTTGAACGTTTTATCGCAGACAATCCTTTTCAAAGTCTTGCGGGAGGCGGAACCAATGTATCCTCCATTGCACGCTCAAGCGTAAGTAAATTACTCACTGAACAACTGAACAATCTTTCTTCAAGCCTCGTTAAAGGGGTAGACATTAATTTCAACCTCAATTCATCAGAGGATTATTCTTCGGGTCAGATGGAACAGAAAACCGACCTCGAGATCGGCCTGTCGAAAAAATTATTAAGCGACCGGCTGATCGTCACTGTGGGCAGCTCTTTTGGCATTGAAGGACCGCAGCGACCGGGTCAGGATGCAACCGATATTGCAGGAAACGTGAATATTGAATACCTGCTTTCACGAGATGGCAGGTACAGGTTACGAGCGTATCGCCGGAACCAGAATGAAGGAGTGATAGAAGGACAGATCATTGAGACCGGACTGGGCTTTGCCTTGGTGGTCGACTACAATAAATTCAGGGAAGTATTCCAGAAATTCTCGAAGAAGAAAAGATTAAGACTAGAACAAAGGGCTAAAGATGAAACAACTAACTAGATCCGGCTTATTTATACTCGCCTGTTTAACCTGGGCAGGCTGTAGCACGACGAAAAGTCTTAAGCCAGGTCAGTACTTATACACCGGGGCAGACATAAAGATCAATCCGGATTCTTCGACAAGAATCGACAATCAGAAAGACGTCAGAGAAACCCTGGAAGGAAAAACCAGACCGAGGCCAAATAAATCCTTCCTTGGAATTAAATTCAAACTTGGTCTTTATAACCTCGCCGGCGAACCTAAAAAACCTAAAGGTGGGCTTCGCAACTGGCTGCGAAAACATGGTGAGCCGCCTGTCCTCTTAAGTGAAGTGAAGATCCCCTATAACAACGCTGTCTTGAAAAGCTACCTGATCAGCCAGGGCTACCTTCAATCAGAAGTTACCGGAGATACGATCATAAAGGGCAAGAAAGGTAAAGCAGTGTATACTGCCCAAACCGGAATCAGGTATAAAATAAACAGTGTGGCCTTTCCCAGGGATACATTGGGCATTGCTGGTATCATAAACCAGAAGAAAGAGGAGTCCCTGTTAAAGGCAGGCAATTTTTATGACCTCGATGTTTTTAAAAATGAACGTATCCGTATTGACAATGACCTGAAAGAAGAGGGGTACTTTTATTTCAGTCCTGACTATCTAATCCTTCAGGCAGACAGCACAATCGGCAAAAACCTTGTCGACATCAAACTAAAGGTAAAGGATATTGCTCCTGAGGCTGCACTGAAACCTTACACCATTAACAACATTAATATTTATCCTAACTACAGCCTGAGAAGGGATAGCATTTTGAGGAGGTCAACACCAGAAATTCGCAATGATTTCCGTATTTATGACACCAGGCACACATTTAAGCCTAAGCTGTTCGATCGGCTGGTCTTCTTTGAAAAGGGAGCACATTACAACAGGACAGACCATAACAAATCTTTGAACCGCATGGTAAATATTGGTGTTTTTCAGGCAGTGAAAGCAGAGTTTCTCCCCGCTGACAGTCTAAGCAGCCAGCTGAACCTAAATATATATTTAACCCCACTTAAGAAAAACTCCCTGACTTTCTCGGTTACGGGAACCAGCAAATCAAACAATTTTGTGGGTTCAGAATTAAAATTAACCCAAACAACCCGTAATCTATTCAGAGGGGCCGAACAACTGGATGTGAGCGCTAGCGGCGGTTTTGAAACACAGGTTAGCGGTGTGTCCAAAGGATTAAATTCCTATTCTTTTACGACCGAGGCAAAGTTGACTTTCCCGAGATTCCTCACTCCTATCAAAGGTATAAACAGCACTAATAATTTTATCCCCAAATCGATTGCCTCACTTGCTTATCTGTTGTTGAGCCGGGGCTCTTTGTATAACCTGAACTCTTTTAAAACGGAATTTGGCTACAACTGGAAAGAGAACCAGTATAAGGAACATACCTTCAACCCCATCTCAGTTAACTATGTGACTTCCAAAGTGACAGATCCATTAGGTGAAGCGAATCTATACGCTCAAAACCCAGGTTTGCAAAAGAATCTCGAAAACCAATTTATCATTGGCAGCAACTATAGTTTCACCTATAGCGATCAGATGAACCAATCGCAAAGGAACAATATCTATTTCAACGGGGGCCTTGAAACAGGAGGAAATGTTTGGGGTATGTTTGCATCGAAAAATAATGAGGGAAAGAAATCCGTGCTTGGTATTCCCATAAACCAGTTTGTCCGCATTGAGGCCGATCTTAGGGATTATTTTAAAATCACTAAAAACGTGACCTGGGCCAGCCGTCTGAATCTGGGATATGGATATGCTTATGGCAACAGCAGTTCCATTCCATTTGTCCGCCAGTTCTTCGCAGGGGGCAGCAATGATATCAGGGCATTTGCAGCCCGTTCATTAGGCCCGGGAACCTATAATTACAGAGATCATTTACAACCGGGTCAGGATGGCAGTTATACGGACCAGAGCGGCGACATCAAAGCAATGCTAAATACAGAGCTCAGGTTCAAACTGGTGAGTATTCTGCATGGTGCTTTATTTGCTGATGCAGGAAACGTCTGGCTGAGGAAAGAAGATCTGGGTACACCTGCTGTTGGCGATAAGCCGGCAAGCGAGGGCCGTCCGGGTTCTGGATTTAATTTTAAAGACGCCTTAAAAGAAATAGCTGTGGGTACGGGTGTAGGACTTCGTGTAGATGCTACCATTTTTGTGATTCGCCTGGATGTCGCCTTCCCTATCCGTAAGCCATACTTGCCCGAAGGACAAAGATGGGTACTTGATCAGGTGGACTTCGGCGACAAAACATGGCGCAGAGAAAACATAATCTATAACATTGGAATAGGGTACCCTTTTTAAGTATGAAACTAATAAACAAGCTAAAACACTTCCTCATTGCAGTATTTCACCTTTTTGTAGCGGCCGGAAAAGGTTTTATGGAAGACAGGGTCATGAAACTAAGTGCAGCCCTGGCCTACTATACTATATTTTCACTGACCCCTCTGATCATCATTGTCATCTCTGCTGCCAGCTTGTTTTTGGGCGACAACATGGATCCTAATACCAAACTCTTTGGAGAGATCAGGGAATTGGTAGGCGCCGATGCAGCCAATCAACTCAGAAGTTTTGTTAACAATGCCAACTATTCGGGAAAAAGCACCTTAGGATTGATTATTGGCATCACTACGCTGTTTATTGGTGCAACTGCTATATTTATAGAGATACAGGACAGCATTAACCTTATCTGGAAAGTTAAAGCCGTACCGAAAAAGGGCTGGAAAAAACTGATTGCCAACAGGCTACTTTCTTTTTCACTGATCGCGTCACTCGGATTTTTACTTCTCGTATCCCTGGTAGTCAATAGCATCGTAGTGGGATTAGGAAATAAAATAGCAGCCTATATCCAGATAGCGGAAGTGTCTGAGTTCATGATGTTAGTCGTCACCAACGCCTTAACACTTACAGTGGTAACCAGCATTTTTGCGATTATATTTAAGGTCTTGCCGGATGTAACCTTAAAATGGAAACCTGCCATTATAGGTTCGTTGTTTACCGCCCTGTTATTTAGTTTAGGTAAATATTTAATTGGTATTTATATAGAGGTAGGAAATCCCGGATCAGCATTCGGTGCTGCGGGATCGATCATAGTCATATTGCTTTGGATCTATTATACGGCTATTATATTGTATTTTGGCGCCGAATTTACCCAGGCGTATGCAGAAAAATATGATCTGGGAATATCGCCCAGTAAATATGCCGTCCATACCAAAATCGTTGTGGTGCAAAAAAAAGTTGATGTCCTGCCTCCACAGCATCCTGAAGATACTAAAATAGACTAAACGTACATAGCAATCTTATCAATCAGTTCCTGTTCGAGAAAAGGCTTCAACACCAGATCGTTCATTCCGGCTTTTAAATAAGCTTCCCTGTCTTCCTGTAGTACATGTGCGGTTACACCCAGGATCGGAATGGTTGATTTGGCAAAATCTCCATTATACCTCACCTCATGTGTAAGTTCCACCCCGCCCATTATTGGCATCTGAATATCTGTAAGAATAAGATCGTAATTATTTTGTTTAAAGAGCTCCAGTGCCTCTTTACCATCGTAGGCACAATCCACGCCTATCTTCCATTTCTTTAATACGGTTTTAGCCAGTAATACATTCATCTTATTGTCATCGACCAATAAGATATGTTTTCCGGCAAGGTTTCCGACGACTGGTGTTACTTCTGTTTTAACAACCGGTTCTTCTTTTATTTTGGTGATCTCGTAAGGGATCTCAAAACTGAACACTGATCCTTTTCCAACAACACTGACCACATCAATTTTACCCCCCTGAAGCTCGACTATTTTTTTACAGATCGCCAGGCCTAAACCTGTCCCCTGTTTATTGGAGGAATATACCTGTGCAAATTCGTCAAAAATAAACTCCAGATCATCCGCCGCTATTCCTATGCCCGTGTCTTCAACATGTACCTTTAAAACAGCATTCTTTTTACTTTGAACGACAAGATTCACCTTCAATGTTACTCTTCCAACAGGTGTAAACTTAATGGCATTGGTCAGCAAATTCATGACCAGCTGTTTCAACCTTAAACGATCTCCCAATAAACAGGTCTCTTTTTCCAAAAATATTTTGTTCTCGAGTAACAGGTTTTTATTGACAGCCAGCACATTCATGCTATTGAACACTTCCATGATTTCATCATAAGGAAAGAAAGGCGTCTGTTC
>CBFGNP010000223.1:0-6775 GCA_965650095.1 uncultured Pedobacter sp.
AAAACAATTATTTAAGTATTTAAAATTCATTTTTATTATTTACAATAATAATTTTACAAATTTATTAATTAAAATTAAATTTTAACTAATATTACTGTCTCTTTTCTGTAAACATAATAAAAGTACTCAAATTACTATAGCATCGATGATATAAAAACTTCTTTTACCTTACATTATTGCCTCAGCACAATTACTTCTTAGCCAAAAATTTGGCGGGAATCTGAGCCCTTGCCTCTCTGATCTGACTTTTGAACCTGGTGAGGCTGGAAGATTTGGCCAACAACGCTGCCCTGTTTAGGTCTTTAACCGCAAGGGTATATTCCTTTTTCCTGGTTTTTACCTGTGCGATTCCCAAGATCGAATCTATATAGGCGTTATGATCTCCTGTCTGTCTGGCAAGTATCCCCTGTTGCGTATAAAACCACAAAGACTGTGTTAATTTATCTGATGCAAGATATATTTTTCCAAGCTGGCCGTAAGATTCCATCTGCCCGGTCTTACTTCCGATCTTAGAATAATTCTTCAAAGCAACGTTGAGCGTTACCTGTTCTGCCTGGGCATAGTGGGCCATCAAATAATGTATGTTAGCTAGCCTTAACAAGGCAGACCCATATTGGGTAAACTTCTTAGCACTGTTGTATTCAAAGGCTGCTTTGCCAAATAAGGTAATCGCCTCATTCAGTTCTCCCTGTCGCTCATTCTTCTCTGCATCTGCAAAATAATCGTTGCCATCATTTTCATCCAGGTTCGACACCACAATATTTACTCCGCCATTCACAGGCTGAGGTTGCTGTGATAAAAAGGAATTTGTCTGGGCGCTAGCTTGACTGGCAACAAAAAGACAAATCAATACTAAACAAATTTTGTTCATCGGATAAAGATATAACAATTTAAGCAAACAGCTGTAAATTAAACAGAACGGATCATTTTTTAGAAGGGCGATGATCGAATTCTTTAACCAGCTGCCTACATCGCTGTTCTATTTCGAGGAATACTGGTTCAAACAGCTTATCATCAAAATATGGATCGGTAACCTCAAGCTCGCCAGGCAAAAACAAGCTCACCTTATTCCGCTGCAATTCATTTGAAGCTAGTTTTAGCACATCCTTCAAATTATTCTGATCCATGACAAGAATGTGATCAAATTCATCGAACATCTGCTCGTTAAAATGCTTTGCCCTCTGTTTGGAGATGTCATAACCAAAATTTCGAGCGACAGCAATGCTTCTTTTGTCTGCCGGTTGATTAATATGCCAGTCACCTGTTCCAGCGGAAGAAATTTCCCAATTTAAGTTGTGTTCATCAGCCAAACGGCGCATAATACCTTCTGCAAGTGGAGAACGGCAAATGTTGCCCAGGCAAACCATTAAGATCTTCATCTTTTTAACTAATTTTAACTATAAATATCATTAAGCACGCTAGCCAGGCAAATTCCACCTTTCAGGAGCTGTTCATTTAGCAAACCTATAAAGTCGAAATTATACTTATAGCTTAATCTTTCCTCAGGTTTAGTATTCGCATAAATTCTGTTACATGCCTGGTAAGATTCATAAACAAAGTCCCTTAGCGAACTGTTTTTCCAGGTTTTCAACTGATCAGCCGAAGCATGATTAATGGCATTCGCGTATTCTGTATAACTCAGCTGCTGATACTCAATAAGCGATTCATCCCAAACCCTGTGCAGATTAGATTTTTCACCAAACCAGGTTACATAAACCTTATTCCCACCCAGATCCTCTTTTCTTGCTGTATGCATAGGCTGATTTAAATCACCTACCAGATGAATTAACAAACGCATAGCCATTCTTTTTTGATCGGCCGTGCTTTGCTTACTTTTAAGAATGGCCACCATCTCGGGAATCCTATTGTATACATTGGCGCCCTTATCCGTATCCAAAAAATTAAATACGGCCTGCTTATCCAGACCTGGGGGAAGGTTAACAAAATGCCAATTGTACAGGTAATCATAAGCGGGATCGGATTTAACGAAATCACCCCAGTTGCTCGCCATAGCCAGGCTTTCATAACCGAGAACATCCCTTACGCCCTTTTTTGCCTTGCTGCTCAAATAGCTTTCTGCTACCTGCCCAACAATCCGATGTCCAAGCATTCCCCAGGCACCGGCATTTAAGGGCATGTACAGGCCAAAGGCCAAAACCGTTATTGCACGAACCACACTTATATTCTTTCTCATTTTATCAAAATATAATTAAATTCTTACCGGCACCCCGAAGTTGGTTTGCAGCTATAATTCTTTAGGATTGCAAGTGATTCTCTCCTTTAAAACCAGGTTACAGCTGCGCTGATTTCCTAAATCTTCCAGATGCAATCTGCCGGGCTCAGAAGATCTGATATAAAAAGCCTTTAGGTATCTTCCGATTTGATAGCAGCCGGACAGCTTCTGCTTGTAGTTCGCTTTGGTGTAAGTGCCTGCCAGAAATAAACTATCTCCCCTTACTTCGTATACTCCCTTTGCATACTCCTTCCATATCCCGCCGTTGAAGCAGGAATCGGGATAATAGTTTACTTTAGAATGTGTGGTCAGATCAACGTAAAACGAATCGCAGGTAAATCTGAACTTGTGTTGCGTATAGTTCAACAGTTTATCCACATTTGCTATACTGTCCTGGTTCCATACGCCTTGTAAAAAAGCTTCCCCCCTTCCCTGTACATCAGGTAATCTTCTGCAGGAAACAGAGGCACAGAATAAGAAGCACATAAAACACCAATCTCAACATACCCAAAACCTGGTGCTTATTTTAAACTGCCTACCATATCTTCCGGACGAACCCATTCATCAAACTGCGCGCCGGTCAGCAAACCCAGCTCAATTGCGGCATCTCTTAACGTTTTATGTTCTTTATGCGCTTTCTTCGCGATCTTTGCGGCATTCTCGTACCCAACATGCGGGTTTAATGCGGTGACCAGCATTAAGGAGTTCTCCAGGTGTTTTTTTATCTCAGGAAGGTTTGGAAGAATCCCGGCAGCACAATGGTCATTAAATGAAACGCATGCATCGCCGATCAAACGGCCGGATTGCAAAACATTAGCTGCAATTAACGGCTTAAATACATTCAATTCAAAATGTCCTGTAGCTCCGCCGATACTGACGGCGACATCATTTCCGATTACCTGAGCACAAACCATTGTCAGCGCTTCGGGTTGTGTAGGATTGACCTTACCTGGCATAATAGAGGATCCAGGTTCGTTATCAGGAATAATGATTTCGCCAATGCCCGAACGCGGACCGGAGCTCAACATCCTTACATCATTGGCAACCTTCATTAAAGAAACAGCCACGCGCTTGTAAGCACCCGAAAGCTCAACCATTGCATCATGTGCAGCTAAGGCTTCAAATTTATTTGGAGCGGTTACAAAAGGCAGTCCTGTCAATTCTGCAATCTTTCTTGCTACCAGTACATCATATCCTTTCGGCGTGTTCAGACCAGTACCAACCGCCGTGCCTCCTAAAGCCAGCTCGCTGATCATTGCCAAAGCATTCTTAATTGCCCTGATCCCGTTGCTGATCTGCTGCGCATAACCAGAAAACTCCTGTCCAAGTGTTAAAGGAGTAGCGTCCATAAAGTGAGTACGTCCTGTTTTAACGATATCAGCAAATTCTTCAGATTTTGCCACAAGTGTTTTATGTAATTTCTCTAAGCCTGGAAGTGTAACTTCAACGGCCTGTTTATAGGCTGCAATATGCATTGCAGTAGGATAAGTATCGTTAGAAGATTGTGACTTATTTACATCGTCATTGGGATGCAGCACTTTTTTATCATCAGCCAGACCACCACCATTTAAAACGTGTGCACGATGCGCAATAACCTCATTGGCATTCATGTTACTTTGTGTACCTGAACCTGTTTGCCAGATCACCAGCGGGAACTGGACATCCAGACTACCTGCGATTACTTCATCGCAAGCCTGTGCAATTAAAGACGCTTTATCCTGCGATAAAACACCGAGTTCAGTATTGGCCAGTGCAGCTGCCTTTTTCAAATACCCAAATGCATGAATGATCTCTTTTGGCATGGAGGCCTCAGGACCAATTTTAAAGTTATTCCTTGAACGTTCAGTTTGCGCACCCCAATATTTATCAGCAGGTACCTGCACTTCACCCATCGTATCGTGTTCGGTTCTAAAATTCATAGTATTCTATTTTTCTTGTCGCAAATTTAAGGTTTTTGTGTCTCAATGAGCTGCATTTATCTAATTAATAAACCATAAAGCATACAATGTTTAAAACTCTTTTACGTTCAAAGAGGTAAAAATCCTTAATTTTCCGCTTTTTAAACCTGTATCGCATTGTTCATGAAGTTTCGTCTGCTAACTATAGTCTTATCCCTAACCATTTTATCCCTCTCATCTTGTTCAAGTACTGAAGAAAAAGCTAAAAAAGCAGCTGCCGATAAAAAGGTAAGAGTCCCTCAGGACGACAAAGCTGATAGTTTATTGTTGGTATATAATCCGGCAAAAGGGGACAAATGGATCGCGGGGTTTGTACAGGAGCTTCATAAAAAATATGGCTTTAATGGAAATATGCTTGTAGCAAAGGGCGATAAAATAATTTACGAAAAGGCAATAGGCTGGGCTGACTATTTACACCGCGACAGCCTGAAGATTAACTCCGAATTTGAACTGGCATCAATTACCAAAACCTTTACGGGTGTTGCTATCATGCAGTTGGTTGAAGCCGGAAAGTTAAATCTAACAGACAATGTAAAAAAGTTCTATCCCAATTTTCCTTACGATGGAATAACCATACAACTGCTGCTGTCACACCGAAGCGGAATGATGAATTATGTTTATTTCATCGACGATATTTGGCGGAAGGAAAAGCGCACCATGAAAAAAGGGGTATCCAACCAGGAAGTGATGCAGATCATTGCAGACAAAAAACCTAATCCTTATACCAAACCAGACCGGCTATTCCACTACAATAATTCCAACTTCATGGTGTTGGCTTCAATTGTAGAAAAAGTAACAGGCAAACGCTTCTCGCAATACATGATGGAGAATATATTTAAGCCTGCCGGAATGAAACATACACATGTATATTCCACAACGGAATATGAAAAGATCCCGGTTGATGTAGTGGGCCATGACCGCACCTGGCGTTATTCCGTAGTTCAAAACTTTTTAGACGGCCCCGTGGGGGACAAAGGTATTTACAGCACCCTGCACGACCTGGTCCTGTACGATAAGTATTTAAAAAATGGCAGGCTCCTCACGGAAAAGAGCCTGGATTCGGCTTATAAAGGTCGTAATAAGCCTGTCAACGGGCATTTTAATTATGGCTACGGATGGCGCATCTTTGACGGAGACAAAGATAGAAAGGTAGTCTATCATACTGGTTGGTGGCATGGATTCAGACACATTTATGTGCGCGATATTCAGAAGGACATCGTTGTGATATTCCTCGGCAACTTAACCAACGGGAGTCTGATGCACCTTGATGAACTTTACAGGCATTTGGGGATGCCGATCATTCGAAAAGGAGCATATTCCGGATCAGGCTCTTTACCTGGCAGTGATGAAGATTAATCAGGAAATTTTGTCGAACGCAATCCCGCTTCGCCGCTTAGCAAGATAGGTTTTTAGCAGGCTATTTTCAGGCAGGTCCAAATGCGGATCTGCTGCCAATACTTCAATCACCGTATTGCGGGCTTCCTGCAAAATCAGCTGATCTTTTGCAAGGTCAGCCAGCTTCAATTCAAGTACGCCACTTTGCTGTGTTCCTGTAATATCTCCAGGCCCGCGAAGCTGCAGATCTATCTCTGAAATCTCAAATCCATTATTGGTTTTCACCATTGTTTCCAGACGCAGTTTCCCCTCGGCACTCAGCTTATTGCCCGACATCAAGATACAGAAAGAATGCTCCGCGCCGCGCCCAACGCGGCCCCGCAACTGATGCAATTGGGAAAGTCCAAACCGCTCTGCATTCTCTATGACCATTACCGAAGCATTCGGCACATTAACGCCCACCTCAATCACAGTAGTAGCCACCATGATATGACTCTTTCCATCAATAAATTGCTGCATCTCGTATTGTTTATCTGCGTTGCTCATCTTACCATGGACGATGCTAATCTGATATTCAGGCCGTGGAAACTGGTAGCTCATCTGTTCAATACCCGCTTCCAGGTGCAAAAGATCGAGCTTCTCACTTTCTTTAATCAGCGGATATACCACATATACCTGTCGTCCTTTAGCAATTTCCTGCTTCATAAAACCAAACATTCTCAGGCGCTGCCCTTCAAACAAATGTTTTGTTTCAATAGGCTTCCTGCCCCGGGGTAATTCGTCAATCACAGACACATCCAGATCTCCGTACAAAGTCATGGCCAATGTCCGTGGAATCGGCGTAGCAGTCATAACCAGTATATGTGGAGGCACAATATTCTTGCGCCATAGCTTGGCCCGTTGCTCTACGCCAAACCGATGCTGTTCATCTATTACGACCAGGCCAAGGTTTTTAAAGACCACTTTATCTTCAATCAATGCATGAGTACCAACCAGGATATCGATTTCTCCCGATTCCAATGCGGCATGCAACTGTGTCCTCTGCTTCTTGGTTGTACTTCCTGTAAGTATGGCAACATTCACCAGACGCCCCTTCAACAGGGAAGTGATGGACTAATAGTGCTGCCGTGCCAATATTTCAGTAGGAGCCATCATACAAGCCTGGTAGG
The DNA here is from genome assembly GCA_965650095.1 of uncultured Pedobacter sp. Classification (GTDB taxonomy): domain Bacteria; phylum Bacteroidota; class Bacteroidia; order Sphingobacteriales; family Sphingobacteriaceae; genus Pedobacter. The sequence continues at coordinate 6,696 of CBFGNP010000223.1, forward strand.
CGTTGTCGCTGGCTAGCAGCATGCTCATCAAGGCTACCGCTGTCTTACCACTACGCGCCCCTGCAAGTCGGAGAAAATCC
>CBFGNP010000224.1:0-6773 GCA_965650095.1 uncultured Pedobacter sp.
AGATCAGGCAAGTTTTATAGAAATGGGTCTGGATTCTCTTTTGCTTACGCAAATCGCATTGGCATTAAAGAAAAGCTTTAATTTACCCATCACCTTCCGACAGCTGAATGAAGAATATAGCAGTTTAGATAAGCTGGCAGAATATTTAAACAAGCAATTACCGGAGGAGCGGATTCAGCAACCAGTGCAACCAGCAGCAATTAATGTACAGTTTCCTGGTAGTCAACCGCAATTTCTGCAAAATCATCACACTGCCGGATCAAATGGTACCGCGCTTGACCTGATTGGTCAGCAATTGCAATTGCTTGCCCAACAGGTAGCTTTATTACAAAATAATCAACCCGCGCAGATACAGCGTCAATCCGTCTCTACTATTAACCCGATAAAAGTTGTCAGTCAGGATCGTGCCAATCCCGATTTAACTGCTGAAGAGCTGGTTGAAATTAAGAAGCCCTTTGGTGCGAGTCCACGTATAGAAAAACAATCTGCAACCTTAAGTGTGCGACAGCAGCAATATTTAGAGGAGCTGACCAAAAAATATACGGACAAAACCAGGGCCAGTAAAAATTATACTCAGGAAAACAGGGCCCATATGGCCGATCCCAGGGTAGTATCTGGTTTTAAACCAGCTACGAAAGAGCTGGTTTATTCTATTGTCATTAATAAGTCTAAAGGTAGCCGTTTTTGGGATATAGATGGCAACGAATACATCGATGCGCTTAACGGATTTGGCTCCAATATGCTTGGTTATCAACCTGACGTAATTAAAAATGCATTAATTGAACAAATCGAAAAGGGTTATGAGATTGGTCCTCAGCATGAACTATCAGGTGAGGTAACTAAATTGATCTGCGAATTTACTGGCTTTGAAAGGTCGGCCCTATGTAATACCGGATCGGAAGCCGTACTTGGTGCCATGCGGATTGCACGTACCGTTACCGGACGGTCCTTAATCGTAGCCTTTACGGGATCTTATCATGGCATCGTTGACGAAGTCATTGTTAGAAGCAGCAAAAAACATAAATCCTTTCCTGCGGCTCCCGGCATCATGCCTGAGGCAGTGCAAAATATGCTTATTCTGGATTATGGTACGGAGGAATCTTTACAAATTATTAAAGAACGCGCAAATGAACTCGCTGCCGTACTAGTAGAACCTATTCAGAGTCGCAGACCAGAATTTCAACCCATTGAGTTTTTAAGACAGTTAAGAGTGATTACCGAAAATTCTGGCAGCGTTTTAATTTTTGACGAGGTAATCTCAGGATTTCGCTTTCATCCTGGTGGAATGCAGGCTATGTTTGATATAAAGGCCGACATTGGCACTTATGGAAAAGTAGCGGGCGGAGGAATTTCTATAGGGATTATTGCCGGAAAACGTAAATTTATGGATGCTTTAGATGGGGGTTTCTGGCAATTTGGTGACGATTCTGTACCTGAAGCAGGTGTTACATACTTTGCGGGCACATTTGTGCGACATCCGCTTGCACTTGCGACAGCAAAAGCATCTTTAAATTACCTGAAAACTCAGGGACCCGAACTACAGGTTAATCTGAACAAAAAAACAAGATACATTGCTGATACCTTAAATGCAATTTGCCGCAAGTTTAAAGCGCCCATGTTTATTGCACAATTCGGCTCCCTATGGCGTGTAAAATATAAAGAAGAATATGCTTACAGCGAGTTGTTTTTCACATTGATGCGTTTTAAGGGGATACACATTCTTGAAGGTTTCCCTTGTTTCCTGACAACTGCGCATACACAGACAGATATTGATCAGATTATACAGGCTTTTGAAGAAAGTTTAACAGAGTTAAAATCGGTAGAATTTATCCCCGAACATCAGGAAGAATTAAACTTCAATACTCCACCCCTGCCAAATGCCAGGTTAGGAAAAGATAAAGACGGCAATCCAGGATGGTTCATACAGGATGAAAAAAATCCAGGTAAGTACCTGCAAGTAAACTAAAAGCAAATCATGTCCTATTATACTCTAACTCCGATTAATTTTAATCCTTTTGAAGCAGAAAAGGAAATAGAAAAAATCGTATTCACTAATGAACCTCAAAGAGAGATCTGGTTGTCCTGTATTATCGGTGGCGATCAATCGAATCTCGCGTACAATGAATCTGTTTCCCTTGATCTAACCGGTGTTTTTTATCCAAAGCATTTTCTTTCAGCTATTCAGGATGTCGTGTGGCGGCATGAAGCGCTACGCGCCACAGTTAGCGGCGATGGAGAAAGCCTTATTGTTTATAAAAATATTTCATTTGAAATACCGTTTGAAGATATTTCAGAAGAAAGAGATCAAATAACAGCGTTAAAGAAGTTTATTGCAGGCCAAATGCAGTCTGTTTTTGATCTGCAGAAAGGGCCGCTATTTAAAACCTACCTTCATAAGCTCGCTGACAACCACTACTATTTTACTATTGTTAAGCATCATATTATCGGTGACGGTTGGTCTACAGGTGTGATTCTGGAAGATTTAAGTAAATTATACAACGCTAAGGTTAAAGGTACAGATCTGATTTTAGCACCAGCTCCTCAAATCAGCAAATATGCTGATGATATGGAGCAGTTCAAAAAAAGTAAAGCCTACCAGCAAACAAAGGAATATTGGTTAAATATGTATAAAGACCAGGTTCCGGTTTTGAATTTCCCTACAGATTTTTCCAGACCGCTGTCTCGTACCTATCATGCAAATAGAATTGACCGTCAATTATCGCTCGGACTGGTTAATCAACTTAAAGAAATGGGTGCAAAAGCTGGATGTAGCCTTGTAAATACGATGCTCAGCGCCTTTGAAATATTTCTTTACCTTCAAACCAATCAACGAGATATTGTTGTTGGATTACCAGCCGCGGGACAATCAGCTACGGGAGACTTCGGGCTTGTTGGCCATTGCGTCAACCTTTTACCCCTAAAAACTACTATAAATACCGAAAAGTCATTCACTGAATATCTTAAAAAAAGGAAAAGTGCTTTTTTTGATGCATACGATCACCAGATGTTTACGTTTAGTCAGCTCATTAAGCTACTAAAGATCAAAAGAGATCAATCACGTGTACCGTTGGCCCCTATTGTATTTAATATTGATATGGGCATGGATAATTCTGTTGCATTTGACAATTTAAATTATCAACTGATTTCTAATCCGAGAGCCTACGAAACATTCGAGATTTTTCTGAATGCTACCGGATCTAAATCGGCGTTTACATTTGAGTGGTCCTATAACAAGCAGTTATTTAAGGCGGAAACCATTGTTAAAATAGCAGAGGAATTTGAGGAGCTGCTACAAGTGCTTGCAAATAACCCGGCCATCGTTATCAAGGAATTATCTTTAAAACAAACTGATGCATGGAAAAAGAAAATACAGCAATGGAATAATACCGATGCTGTTTTCCCCAATGACAAAGCGTTCACAAACCTAATCGATGAATATGGCTTAAAATCACCGCAAAAGACTGCGGTCGTTTATAAAAATAAATGCTTAAATTATCAGGAGTTGATTGAGCGATCAAATCAATTTGCCTGCTATTTAATTGGAAAAGGGATAAAAATCGGAGACATTATTGGACTGGCGTCTGATCGTTCTATAGAAATGTTAGTCTGTTTACTCGGGATTTTGAAGTCAGGTGCGGTCTATGTCCCACTTGATCCAGAGTATCCCCATGAAAGAATTGAATTCATGCTTTCTGATTCAAAGGCCAAAATTTTACTTGTATCAGAAATATATAGTGGCAGATTCAAATCTGAAGCATCAGAAATTATAATAGATAATTTACAAGCTGAGCTTGCTGGTTACCAGAACCAAATTCCCGCTGTGCAGCTTACCGGAACCAACCTTGCTTATATTTTGTATACCTCAGGTTCTACCGGCAAACCAAAAGGCGTAAAAATCTCGCATCATAATCTGATGAACTTCCTTCTAAGTATGCAATCTGAGCCTGGAATTACTGAGCAAGATAGGCTGTTAGCAATTACAACGATATCGTTTGACATTGCTGGTCTGGAGTTATACTTGCCATTAATTTCCGGTGCTGAGTTAATCATTTGTGACTCAGAAACGTCGAGGGACGGGCGACTACTTCTGGATTTAATCAAACAAAAAGGCATTACAATTATGCAGGCCACGCCATCTACCTGGCGAATGATGATTGATTCTGGCTGGACAACTACCCCATCACTAAAAGTATTATGTGGCGGTGAGGCACTGTCCAAAGAATTAGCAGATTGCCTGGTAGATAAATCCGCAGAACTATGGAATATGTATGGTCCGACCGAAACAACAATTTGGTCAACCATTAAAAAGATTCAAAAAGAAGATGTTGTACTAACAATCGGCCGCCCGATTAAAAATACACAAATTTACATACTTAATGAAGCACATGACTTATTAGCTCCAGGGATTACTGGTGAAATTTTTATTGGTGGTCAAGGAGTCGCGGCAGGCTACCTGAATCGCGAAGAACTTACAAATGAACGCTTCATTAATGATTCTTTTAGTGGTATTTCCGATGCCAAGTTATATAAAACGGGGGATTTAGGTAAGTTTCTGGAACACGGCGAAATCCTGTATCAGGGAAGAATAGATGAACAGGTAAAGATACGCGGACACCGTATTGAACTGGGAGAAATAGAGACTGTATTACTTGGGCAGGAAGAGATAAAGCAGGCAGTAGTTGTAGCCAGAGAAGACCACCTTGAGCAAAAAAGATTGGTTGCCTATGTCATCCTGAAAGATAATGAGCCTGAAGAGCACATTCCATCCTGGAAAGACCGATGGGATACAATATATGATATGGCTGCTAAGTCTGGAGACACATCCGATCCCGATAAAAAAATCGACGGTGTCCTGCTTGAACAATGGGAGAACAGTGAAGACCTTTTAAAACAGGCGGATGAATGGCTTAACGTATCTGCAAAAAGGATTAGAGAACTTAATGCAAAGCATATTTTAGAAATTGGCAGCGGCGGCGGCCAGTTATTATTTGAATTGGCGCCTTATTGCGAAACTTATTTGGCTACTGATTATGCAGAGGTTGCTATTGACAAACTGAAAGAGAAACTCGGTGCTGCACCTGAAAAATGGAAGCACGTCGTGGCACGGGCAAATCCTGCTGACGATTTTAGTGCTATAGCGTCTTCGTTTGACCTTATATTAATTCATAGTGTTGCACAATATTTCGCTGATACTGCCTATTTTTTAAGAGTTATTGAAGAATCTATAAAAAGGATAAATAATGAGGGCTGCTTATTTATTGGTGATATGCAGGGAATGAATTCTTTAATGATGTATCATGCTACAGATCATTTATCTCACGCCAAAGGGGACACAACCCTGTCTGAATTTGAAGAAGTGGTAAATAACAGGGTAAGAATTGAAGATGAATTCGTTGCCGATCCAGGATTTTTTTACTTGTTACCAAAGTTATTGCCACAGATTACGGGGATAGACGTGCAACTTAGAAAGGGACAATCTCAAAATGAAACTACAAAATATCACTACGATGTTTGGATTTATGTAAATTCTAAACATCAAACGGCTAAACCAGACCTCAGACTGAAATGGGAAGAATTGAAATCATTGGATTTGTTAGAAAATCAGTTAAAAAGTAATGAAGGCAAAATTATAGAGGTTAAGAACATTTTTAATACAAGAACCGAAAAAGACTCTGCCTTAATTAACTGGATGTCTTCTGCAGATAAAAACTCAACAGTTCTGCATATCAAAAATGAGCTTCAAGATATCGTGAGTATGGGGCAGCATCCTAATGTGTTTTGGCAAATGGGGCAGCAATACAGCTATCGTAGTCATGTAAGATGGACAACGGATGGAACTGATGGAAATTTTGACGTCGTATTTATCCCGGATAGCCTGCCTAACACTTTACCTGAGCCCCCGTCACCAGAATTATTATCTGGGCTAAAACCGGATGACTTTGCGAGAACACCGCTTTCTATCAATGAAGTCCATCTTTCGAAATCAACGATAGACTCTTGGAGGGAATCTTTACGATGCAACCTTCCTGATTACATGATTCCAGGAGATTTTGTTGCGCTTAAGGCCTTTCCTTTAACGCCAAATCATAAGATTGATAAAAATGCACTACCTAAACCACAATCCAAGGTGGCGCATGCTGACAAAGCAGATCAACAGCTCGATGAACATCAAAAAATAGTTTCAGATATATGGGCTGCAACGCTTGGTCTCAAAAATATTAATATCAAAGACGATTTCTTTGAATTGGGAGGCCACTCCTTGCTTGCTGTTAAAGTAATGGCTGCGATCGAGAAAGAAACGGGTAAAAGACTGCCCTTAGCTACCCTTTTTGAAAATTCTACCATAGAGAAACTTGCAAAAAAAATACAAACAAAAAACGAAGAAGAATGGGACGCTTTAGTTCCAATTAAAACTTCCGGAACAAAAACACCAGTTTTTTTAATTCACGGCGGAGGACTGAATGTTTTACTTTTTAAATCCGTTAGTGAGTACCTTGCACAGGATCAGCCTATATACGGCATCCAGGCACTTGGGCTTTACAAAGAAACGGAGATTCCATCAAATTTAACAGAAATAGCAGCCCGTTATGTTGAAGAAATATTGGAAACTAACCCTGATGGTCCGTATGCCTTAGCCGGTTATTCTTTAGGCGGTTTTATTGCTTATGAAATAGCACGCCAGTTAAGCGCTTTGAATAAAGAAATAATACTATTGGGGATAATGGATACTTATGCTGGAAACAGTATTCATGAGCAATCAAGATATGCCAAAG
>CBFGNP010000225.1:0-6752 GCA_965650095.1 uncultured Pedobacter sp.
CATGAAAATTATCGGACGCAATCCAGGTATTTTCATTCATTTCTTTGTTAAGCTGCTCATTTCCCCAGCCAGAATAACCAATAAAGAACTTGATGTCCTCTTCACGGATACTGTTCGAATCGATAAGTACTTTCAGACTCTCAAAATTACCACCCCAATATATCCCTTTTACGACCTCTTGTCCGTCCATGATCAGATCTGGGCATCTGTGTAAAAAATGTATGGTATCGGTTTCAACAGGCCCACCCAGGTAGACCGGAAAATTTGCACCCTCCAATTCCGGGATCACATCCTTCAACAATAATGTGCTGGAATGGTTAAGAATAAAACCAACGGTTCCTTCCTCCTGATGCTCTGTAATCAGAATCACAGAACGCTTAAAATTAGGATCCATTAAAAATGGTTCCGAAATAAGTAATCTGCCCAATGTTGGTTGTAGCCTGCTTATCATTTTGGAAATTTAGCGATAAATTTGAATAAACTAAAACCTATTTTTGTACATGGACCATAACAAAAATAATTTACATGATCTAAGACAGGAATATCGCGCCGCGCAACTAACGGAACAGGATGTGGAAAGCGATCCCATTCTGCAATTCGGGAAATGGTTTTCAGCAGCAGTAGACGCAGGGCTATACGAACCAAACGTCATGACCCTGGCGACGGCCGACCGATTTGGAAAGCCCTCGGCACGTATTGTCCTCCTGAAAGGATTTGATGAGACCGGATTCGTATTTTACACCAACTATGAGAGCAAAAAAGGTCAGGATCTGCTCGAAAATCCACAGGCAGCTCTGGTGTTCTTCTGGCCGGAACTAGAGCGACAAGTTCGCATTGAAGGTGTGGTAAGCAAGGTTGATGTACAAACATCTGCCGACTACTTTCATTCGCGCCCCCCTGGCAGCCAGATCGGCGCCCTAGTTTCTCCACAGAGTAAAGTGCTGAATAACCGGGATTCACTTGAGGAAAAGGCAGCTGAGTTGACAAAACAATATGATGGAAAACAAATCCCTCATCCGATGCATTGGGGCGGATACCTGATAGAACCTATCCATATGGAGTTTTGGCAGGGACGACCAAGCAGGCTGCACGACAGAATTGTTTACGAAATGGTTGACGGTTCGTGGATTATAAATAGATTAGCGCCATAAAACAAAGACCTCATAAAAAAACAATGAAAAACATCGCAGTAATCGGCTCTGGTACGATGGGCAATGGCATAGCACATACTTTTGCGCAATTTGGCTACCGGGTAAACCTGATAGATATCAACAGGGAAGCGCTGGAGAAAGCCTTAGATACCATCGGTAAAAACCTTGACCGTCAGCTGAGCAAGGGAACATTAACAGCAGCAGAAAAAGCAGCAACACTCGGCAACATAACCACGTTTACAGAGATGAAGGCCGGTGTGACCAATGCTGATCTCATTGTAGAAGCGGCAACTGAAAACCTGGAGCTTAAACTGAAAATATTCAGGGACCTGGATAGCTTTGCGAAACCGGATGCAATCCTCGCAAGCAACACTTCTTCTATTTCAATCACCAAAATCGCGGCTGTAACCAGCCGCGGTGATAAAGTGATTGGCATGCATTTTATGAACCCCGTTCCGGTTATGAAACTGGTGGAAGTGATTCGTGGTTATGCCACCAGCGACGCAACGACCGCAACGGTGATGGAGCTTTCCAGGATGCTGGCTAAAGTCCCTGTTGAGGTAAACGACTATCCAGGTTTTGTGGCCAACAGGATCTTAATGCCCATGATTAATGAGGCTATCTATACATTATACGAAAATGTAGCCGGTGTGGAAGAGATTGACACTGTGATGAAATTAGGCATGGCCCATCCCATGGGTCCTTTACAACTGGCCGACTTTATCGGTCTGGATGTTTGTCTGGCTATCCTACGTGTCCTGCAGGATGGTTTTGGAAATCCCAAATATGCTCCCTGCCCTTTACTCGTAAATATGGTTACCGCGGGAAATAAAGGCATTAAGTCCGGTGAAGGATTTTACAATTATGCCAATGGCGTTAAGGAGGCCAGCATAGCCGGCAAATTTAGCTAGTCATGCTATAAATCTGATTTTTAAGCGTATTTTTGAACAATGAACGAAAATCTTGATCCCTCGTCCGAAAGCCTGTCACCCATAGAACGCGATATTGAAAAAGTATTGCGCCCGCAGGCTTTTGATGATTTTACCGGACAGGAAAAGGTGATGGAAAACCTGAAGATCTTTGTGAAAGCAGCGAAACTACGCGGTGAACCACTGGATCACGTTTTATTACATGGCCCTCCCGGACTAGGTAAAACAACACTTTCCCTTATTATCGCCAACGAAATGGGTGTAGGCATCAAAGTGACTTCGGGACCGGTATTGGATAAACCTGGAGATCTGGCTGGTCTGTTAACCGGATTAGACGAAGGGGATATCCTGTTTATTGACGAGATACATCGCTTAAGCCCTTTGGTTGAGGAATATCTTTATTCGGCGATGGAGGATTTTAAAATAGATATTATGCTGGAGAGTGGCCCGAATGCGCGCTCTGTACAGATCAGCCTGAACCCTTTTACGCTGGTTGGTGCCACTACGCGTTCCGGCCTGTTAACAGCTCCGCTAAGAGCCAGGTTCGGAATCAATTCCAGACTCGCTTATTACGATGCCAAGCTACTGACGACTATCGTCTTAAGGTCCTCAGAAATATTGAAGACCCCCATTACCGATGAAGGGGCCTATGAAATTGCTCGTAGAAGCCGCGGAACGCCACGTATTGCAAATGCTTTGTTAAGACGTACAAGAGATTTTGCACAGATTAAAGGTACTGGAGAAATTGACACCAACATTGCGCGTTATGCCTTAAAAGCACTAAATGTCGATGAGCATGGCCTGGATGAAATGGACAATAAGATTTTGACCACCATCATCGATAAGTTTAAAGGCGGCCCTGTCGGTTTAAAAACCATCGCTACTGCTGTCGGAGAAGATGAAGGGACGATTGAGGAGGTGTATGAGCCTTTTCTGATCCAGGAAGGCTTCCTGATGCGCACATCCAGAGGCCGGGAGGCTACCGAAGCAGCCTATAAACACCTCCAAAGAAATTTCCCCGGGCAAACCGGACGATTATTCTAAGAAAAGGAATTTAGGCATCATTTCTGTTTCAGATTAGGTAAATTTGGCTAATATGAACATAGAGACCAGAAAACTTACGTTAAAAGACTACGACGATTTAAAAGAATCCATGCTGGCAGCCTATGATACACTTGGCGGTCAGATCTGGAGCAAAGCTACCATCGCCAAACTCTTAAAGCTGTTTCCGGAAGGACAGTTGTGCATTGCCGTGGACGATAAAGTAGTCGCCTGCTCCCTATCCATCATTGTAGATTATGATGAATATGGCGATAAACATACCTATCAGTTGATCACGGGTGATTATACTTTTTCTACGCATGACCCTAATGGGGATACTTTATATGGAATTGAGATCTTCGTTTCCCCTGAATTCCGGGGCCTGCGTTTAGGCCGGAGATTATATGAGGCGCGAAAAGAACTTTGTGAAAGCCAGAACCTGAAAAGCATTATTGCCGGTGGCCGCATACCCGGCTATCATGAATATGCCGAAAAATTAAGCCCAAGACAATACATCGACAAGGTAAAAGCAAAGGAGCTGTATGATCCGACCTTAACCTTTCAGTTGTCGAATGACTTCCACGTCAGGAAAGTATTAAAGAATTACCTTCCCGGCGACCATGAATCCAAAGAGTTTGCAACACTGATAGAATGGAACAACATCTACTATCAGGGAATTGATGCTTCTGCACGCTCTGCAAAAACAATCAGGATAGGTTTAGTACAATGGCAAATGCGTCTGTTCCCCGATATTGATGCCTTTTATGAACAGGTTGAGTTTTTTGTGGACGCGGTAAGTGGTTACAAGTCTGACTTCATCATGTTTCCCGAGTTTTTTAACACCCCTCTTTTGCATCCCTACAATCAGCTGCCTGAAATGGAGGCCATGCGCAAACTGGCTGAGCAAACTGCTGAAATTGTGGAACGTATACAACAATATGCACTGGCTTATAATGTAAATATTATATCAGGCACCATGCCTATTGTGGAAAACAACAAGCTGTATAACGTAACTTATCTTTGTCACAGAAGCGGTAAAACTGATGAGTACAGGAAGATCCACATCACTCCGAATGAACAGAGATACTATGGAATGGTGGGCGGAGATAAGATACAGGTATTTGATACAGATTGTGGTAAAATAGGTATATTGATCTGCTATGATGTGGAGTTCCCCGAACTGAGCAGAATATTGGCAGATCAGGGAATGCAGATGTTATTTGTACCCTTCTTAACGGATACACAGAATGGATATACACGGGTAAGGCATTGTGCCCAGGCCAGGGCTATTGAAAACGAATGTTATGTAGCCATTGCCGGTTGTGTTGGTAATTTGCCTAAGGTAAACAATATGGACATCCAGTTTGCACAGTCGGCCGTATTTACACCTTCAGATTTTGCTTTTCCTACTAACGCGGTAAAAGCTGAAACCACACCCAATACAGAGATGATGCTGGTGGTTGATGTCGATCTGCACCTTTTAGATGAATTGCACCATTTTGGAACCGTTAAAATATTAAAAGACAGGCGAAAGGACCTGTACGAGGTCCGTTTACTCAAATAATGCCGCAGAAAAGTCAAAGGGGCATGCAGCCCCTTTTTATTTACCCTCTGGTCACTAGCCAGTAAATCAGCAGAATGATGACCAGGACAGGGATGATCCATCTCAGTACTACCGCCGCACCGTTTATATCTTTTTCCTTTACCGCCTGAGGGGAAGGTCCAGGATCTGCCTGATGCCTTGCATAGTCATGTTCGATCGGTTTATGGGTATGGGGTTCGTCCGTATGTTTTTGATTTCCTGTATGTTTTTGATCTGTATTTTCCATGGCCTTAAGTTTTAGTTTATGTAATTAACAACAAGGCAGACTTTAAAAAGTTTACAATTCAAAGCCTTATCTTTGCATCTGATGATCAACAATACCGCTACATACAGCAAATTAATTAAAGCAGAAGCCATGCGGCTTGGCTTTATGCAATGTGGTATTGCCAAAGCTGGTTTCCTGGAGGAAGAAGCGCCTAAACTGGAAAAATGGCTACAAAATAACCATCATGGTCAGATGACGTACATGGAAAATCATTTCGATAAGAGACTAGATCCCAGGCTACTGGTCGACCATGCTAAGTCTGTGATTTCGCTAACCTTGAACTACTTCCCTGCAGAGGAGCAAACTGACCCCGGTGCACCCAAAATTTCTAAATATGCCTATGGAGCAGATTACCACGAGGTCATTAAAGAAAAGCTGTTTGAGTTGTTAAACTTCATCAATGCCGAAGTTGGTGAGGTCAGCGGCCGGGCCTTTGTAGATTCCGCTCCGGTATTAGACCGTGCCTGGGCAAAACGCGCAGGAATTGGATGGATCGGAAAAAACAGTAACCTCATCAGTAAAAATAACGGGTCATTCTTTTTCCTGGCCGAGCTGATTGTAGACCTGGAGCTGGAATACGATAATCCTTTTCAAACCGACCATTGTGGCACTTGTACAAAATGTATCGATGCCTGCCCTACAGAAGCCATCCTCTCCCCCTTTGTTATTGATGCAAAAAAATGCATCTCTTACTTGACCATCGAACTCAGGGACGAAATTGATACTGGTTTTAAAGACAAAATGGACAACTGGATGTTTGGCTGCGATATTTGCCAGGATGTATGCCCTTGGAACAGGTTTGCCACACCTCATTCCGAGCCCAGGTTTAAACCTAACGAGCAAGTGCTAAAGATGAAACGGGAAGACTGGCTGGACATCACTGAAGATGTTTTTAAGACTATCTTTAAAAATTCAGCAGTTAAGCGTACCAAGTTTAAAGGATTGACCAGGAATATTGACTTCATAAAAAAGACCCTGTAAAAGGGTCTTTAAATATTTCAGGCATTATTTGCCGAATTTCATTTTCAGCTGTGCCAACATATCCTCTGTAACATCTACAGCGGGCTTCTCTTTTTTTATGGAGACGGGCTGTGGCCTGGTCGTGTCCTGCCCGGGCTTAACCTGTGGCTGTTTTGGCCTGTTGGCTTCAGCCTGTTGCTGTCTTTCCTGTTTAAGCAGCTCTTTCTTCTTATTCCATCTTGTCCAGATCTCTTCCAGTTTTTTCTTGGTATATAACGGAAAATCCCCTTGTTTCATCCAGGCATAATAGCTGGGTTCAATATCAAACACCTGTTCTACTATCTTGCCCTTATGCTTTCCAAAATTGAAGATCTCCTCGTCATTTTCATTGTAAACCATTCTTCCCGCAAAGTCAACCGGCTTATTCATATTTGTAAAAACATGCAGGGCGTCTACATCATTTTGTACAGGTCTGGATATTTTACCTTGTTTATCCTCAAAGTCAGTATCCTTATAACGTTCAATCTGTGCCAGTAATACATGATAAGTTGCCGTAATATCAGCTTCAGCAGAATGGGCGTTTATAATATCCTTACCGCAGTAAAACTTATATGCTGCACGAAGCGTACGTTGCTCCATCTGGTGAAATATATTCTGTACATCAACAAATTTCCGGTTCTGCATATCAAAGTCTCCCCCCGCCCTCAGAAATTCTTCCAGCAATACCGGAATATCAAACCGGTTAGAGTTGTAACCTGCAAGATCAGCATCGCCAATGAATGCGGATAGTTCGGCCGCTAAGT